>JALYOY010000318.1 GCA_030856655.1 Pseudomonadota bacterium
CGCCAGCGCAGCTGCCGCCACGAGGCTTCCCGCCACCGCCCCGCCGTTATCCATTGCCCGGTGAAAACCGAAAGCATAGCCGCGCATGTGGGCTGGCGTTGCATCCGCGACCAGCGCGTCGCGCGGCGCACTACGCAGACCCTTGCCAACGCGGTCGATGCTGCGCAGCACCAGAATCATTGGCCAGGAACCAGCCAGCCCCAGCAATGGGCGGGCAAGGTTGGAGAGCGTGTAGCCTGCCACCGCCAGCCCTTTGCGCCGCCCGCTCATGACATCCGAATGCCGTCCCGCCCAAAGCTTGATCAGGCTCGCCACCGCGTCGGCAACGCCCTCGATAAATCCCAGCGCGAGCGGCCCTGCGGCCAGCACCGACACCAGCAAGATGGGAATGAGCGGTATGACGATATCGGAGGCAAAATCGTTGAAGAAACTGACCAGACCGAGAACAACTACGGTGCGAGGCAGTTTTTGGCGACCGGCGGAATTTCCGTCAGGGGCTGCGGCTGGTTTATTCATCCCGCGATATTAGCGTAAAATGCAGCCACCGCCCTGGTAGCTCAGTGGATAGAGCGACCCCCTCCTAAGGGGTAGGTCACACGTTCGATTCGTGTTCAGGGCGCCAAGTTAACGTTATTAAACAATTTGTTAGAAATATATTCTCACACGTTAAACTTGGTGAATTGACGCCAGCGCGACTATAGGGCAACCTAATAACTCTTTTAAACTATAAAGGAGTTGTAAGGATGAGCATTCAATTGACGCCACAACAAGCAAAAGCTGCCGGGGGTAATGCACAATTATCGCAAGGTCGCGTAGCGAGTAATATCGGTATTAATCGTTCCTATCTTTCTCAGTTTGAGCCCGGCAAATATTTATTGGATGACGCAACGCTTATCCGTCTTCGAGATTATTATTCAAAAAAAAGCGCCAGATAGAAGAAGGAAGAGTTAGGGAGATCTTGAGAAAACAACCACTTTTTCAGGCTCTTTTCTGGAGTATAAATATCTGGAACGCTAGTATCATAACGTTGCGGTGCTGAATAAGGGCTTGTTCCTTATTTACATTCCTTCGATAGAAAGGGCGCATTTTTCTTATGCTCGCCCTATTTAATTCCTCAAATCAAATAAACTGGAGCTTTCCTTATGTCTCAAGCCAATTCATACGAGCAGTATATGCTTGAACTCATCAATGCCGAGCGCGCCAAGGTTAGCGCCCAGCCTCTCGCCTTTGACGGCGACCTGAACGAATCGGCGGCAAACCACAGCGCCTGGATGATCTCGACCGACACTTTCTCTCACACCGGCACAGGTGGATCGAGTCCGGGCGACCGCATGGACTCGGCGGGCTACGTATTCAGTGGCTCCTTTGCCTGGGCAGAAAACATCGCCTGGATGAGTACTCGCGCTCCCGCAGGCCTTCAGAATGAAGTGGAGCAATTACATACGAACCTGATGAATTCTTCGGGCCACCGCGCGAACCTGTTGAATGCGAATTACAGCGAAATCGGCGTCGGGCTTGAGGTTGGCCAATACGGTAACTATGAGGGCGCATTTGTGACGCAAAACTTCGCTCGTACCGCATCCAATCCTTTCCTGACCGGTGTAGCTTTTGACGATCTGGACGGCGATAAGCGTTATGATATCGGTGAAGGATTGGGCGGCCTCACTATCAGCGCCAGGAATAATGCGACCGATGCCATTAAGACGACGAAGACGGATCCCGCCGGCGGTTACGAGATGGAACTCGCTACCGGCAACTACACGGCAAGTTTTTCTGGTAGTGGATTTGTCACAACAACCCTGCAAGCGGCATTGGCACCAAGAATGTGAAGCTCGATCTCATCGACCCTGCCACCAGCAGCGGCGTAACACCGCCTGCACCACAACCAATTCCCCAGCCGATACCGGCTCCCCAACCCAATACGATCTCCGGCACATCGAAAGCAGACATCCTGGGCGGGACTTCGGGAGACGATGTGATCCTCGGCCTTCATGGCTGGGACAAGCTATACGGAGGCGCTGGCGACGACCACATTGACGGTGGTAGCGGCCACGACAAGCTATGGGGTCACGCGGGAACGGACGTCTTGACCGGCGGAACAGGGCAAGATGTCTTCGTACTCAATGCATCCTTTGTCGGCACGGTGGACAAGATTACTGACTTCTCATCAGTCTATGACACCATCCATTTAGAGAACGCTATCTTTACCAGCCTACCTACAGGTAATCTGAATGCATCAGCCTTCCACATCGGCGCTCAAGCGCACGATGCCACGGATCGGATAATATACGATGCGCAGACCGGGACACTCTTCTTCGACGTCGATGGCATCGGTGGCGCGAATGCCCAGCAGTTCGTTCAACTGACGGGTGAAATTATGCTCACCAACGCGGATTTTTACATTGTCTGATTAAGCTGGAGCTGGAGCCAAAGCGGTGGTTAGGCAAAGCAGTGGTTAGGTTGAATCGCTTCACTCCAGCTCTTGTTCTGGAGCTTGCAAGTAATATTTTTCTGAACAGCTGAATACTCTTCTCGAATCTTGTTACTCTCGGCTCCTTACAACTCTTTACATCCTCAGTCACCGTTTTTCCCGTCTTTGAGCACAACGGTTTGCTTGATAACGGAAAAATTAGGGTGAGGCCCCATTTTCATGAGCCTCTGCTCCATGAATTATTGTAAAGTGACATCGACGTTTTAGCCATCAGTTCATGACTTCCGCCAAGCCTACTGCCATTTTTACTCGTTCGTGGTCTCTCTACGACTTGCTCACCGAATACAACTATATGTATCACCGGGAGATCTACGCCGGGATTGAGGACCTACTGAGACTGCGCAGTGATTGGGGACAGTATCACCTGCTGGATCTGGGTTGTGGCAATGCGCGCTACCTGGCGCCCTGCCTGAGGCACGTGCCGCCTGCGACGTATGAAGGTGTGGATTTGTCCGAGGTGGCACTGGCGGAGGCACGCGCATATCTAGCGGAATTGCCCGGTCAGGTCACTTTAACCCTTGGAGATCTCTTGCAAGCGGTCGAGTCCACCGGCAAGACCTGGGATGTTCTCTTCACGGGATTTGCCATTCATCATCTGATGCCGGACGATAAGAAGCGCTTTTTCCATGCGGCCGGCCGCTGTCTTTCGAAAAAGGGCTGGCTGATTTTGGTGGATGTGCTGCGCGAGGAAAACCAGAGCAGAGAAAGTTATCTGGACGGCTATCTGAGGTTCATGCGTGAGACATGGACGAAGGTGCCACAGGATCAGTTGGAGGAGGCGTGCGCCCACGTCCGTGACCACGATTATCCCGAATGCCTCTCCACGCTGGAAGAGATGGCCAGGGAAGCAGGGCTGAACTCCATCCAATTAATGAGCCGGCACGCACAGCATCACACGCTTCTGTTCTCGCGTTCTGCTTTGGCAAAAGGCTGAGGCCGGTCCTCGTTGCCATGTTGCACAAATTGGCCCTTCTATTCCCGCTTTGGATGATTCTCTCCGGGGTAGTGGCTTTGTGCTGGCCGCAATGGCTGATAGCCATGAACCACGGATCCTTGATGGTGTTGCTCCTGGCCTTCATCATGTTGTGCATGGGGCTGACGCTGACCCTTGAGGATTTTCGCAGGATCGCCCGTAATCCGGGCGAGGTCGCGATTGGTTTTGTGGCCCAGTACTCAATTATGCCTCTGACAGCATGGGGAGTGGCTCATGCGCTGAACCTGCCGCCCCATTTCGCGGTGGGCCTGATCCTGGTGGGCTGTTGTCCAGGCGGTACGGCTTCAAACTTGGTGGCCTATATCGCGGGTGCGGATGTAGCGCTTTCGGTGGTAATGACGGTCTGCTCCACACTGGCAGCAGTCGTTCTCACGCCATTGCTGACTCAGCTTCTTGCCGGAGCCCTGGTTCCAGTGGATGCTTGGTTACTGTTCAAGCAAACCCTGCAGGTCGTGATCCTTCCGGTTATCCTTGGCGTCCTGCTCAACCGCTGGACACCGCGACTGGTCATGCGCATCATGCCGGTAGCGCCCTTGTTGTCGGTGATGGGGGTATGCTTCATCTGTGCCGTGGTGTTTGCTGCCAATGCGGAGGCGATCCTGAGCCATGGCTTTCAACTGATCCTCGCCACAGTGCTGCTGCATGGAATAGGTTTTATGATCGGCTATAACTTCGCCCGGATCCGAGGTTGCCAGAACCGGAGCGCCCGCACCATTTCCATTGAAGTAGGCATGCAAAACTCGGGCCTTGCAATCGTGTTGGCCAAGCAGGCCTTTCCATTGCTACCACTGACACCAGTCGTAGGCGCGGTTTCAGCCGTAGTGCACTCTTTGCTGGGAAGCCTGCTGGCGGTGCTATGGCGTGCGCATTCACTTAAGCGCAAGACGAACTGAGTAGACTTTCTGAACCAGACTCGCAGTACGAAAAGTACGGACGTTGGGCTCGGCGCATACTCTGTCTCATCCAACAGTTATTCGGGTTCACACATTGAATTCATGGGCAGCGCAATCTGCATGAATGCTTGATTATGCCTAATAGCAAACAAATGATGCTCAACCCGGCTCTTTACAACTCTTTACGTCCTCAGTCACCGTTTTCCCGTTTTTGAGAACAATGGTTTGCCTAATCATCTTGCAGTCTTGATCTTTCTGTGCTGCGTTAGCCGATGGAACGACTTCAGCCTTGCCCTTCACGCCGGTATCAGGGTTGCTGAAGG
>JALYOY010000036.1 GCA_030856655.1 Pseudomonadota bacterium
ACACTTTGCTGGATTATTCGCCACGGTCGGGCCAGGTCGAATGGTCGCCGGAGGTTGAATACTCGTTCGCGAAAGGACATGCGATTGAACTGGAGTTGCCGCTAGAGAATACAACGCTAAATGAATATAAAGTTTCGTTGCAGGGTACTTTTGGGGAATTAATCAAGGGACGGATGATTCATGGATGGCAGGCCATAGGTCGGCGGAAAATAGAAGAAAAAGTGTATGGCGCAGAGCTTCTCTATCTGAATAGTTATCGATTCTCAGATCAGTGGAGCACGATAAATATGGTTGGCGCCAGGCATACCGCAATCGGTAAATCCGGTGACCTTATAACGTTGATGAATAACAGCCTGTTTTATAGTTATTCGAAACGCTTTTCGGTAGGAATAGAATTGAATACTGAAATAGGGGAGCGCAACTGGCGTTATCGTCTAACCCCGCAGCTTCAATATTCGTTCAATAATAATGCAATGCTCCAGGTCGGCGGAGGTCCATCGCAATTGAATGATGCAAGCAAAACTGAATGGTTACTTACCTCCCGTGTTGTTTATGATTTTTAGTCTATGTTTTTCGGTTTAAGTTGGAGCCAGCTTTCAATTACCCTGACATGCACCTATCCGTTATTCAACCCAACAGGCACAGTCGCATGCAGAACTGCCCAGAATTGCCCATATTCCTGCAACGGGTCCGGCAATCTGAATCATCACCGCCTCCTCCGTTATCCACAGTCGGGCATTCAATTCTGCATCTTTCGAAACTGACTCCATTTTCAAAAAATCTCTCGCATATGACTTGGCATGGAGATGGTTCAAGGGTCGGTCCGAAAGCCGCTCCGAACCTGATTCCAGCTAATGCCTGCATTTGCAGTCCCTTCTCAAGAGAGCCGGAAACTCAGCGCATACCGTAGTTTCCGGCCGTTTTATAAAGCGAGGCCTCTGCAGTGAAGCTGAGCATATTCATTTTCATTACCTGCGGGAATAATGGTTTCGGCGGTCATAGCATGGCGACATTTCCTTAAATTTCACCCAATACGGCATGAATCACCCGCATGGCTCCGCCCGATGTACAGACACAGATATCAGTTGCGGCATCACATTCGCATGTCCACTCCCGCAGCTTTATGCGTTGGGGAATAACTGACCCTCTGCTTGGCACATCCGCCGCGCCCAATGCAAGATGATAGTGCTCGCTTGTGCGACCTAGCGCGGCATCAGCTGTAAATCCAGGTATATTCATAGTATTCATTTCGCATCTCCTCTGGGTTGGTTGGGATTAAATGTCAAAGTACAAGGTCATTTTTCATAACGAGAATGGTGCTCTCGATCACATTGGGGCATATAAAAGGCGTCATCCCCTTCGCGGCATTGCCTGAACAATAATTAAAGTGTAGAGCACGGCCTCTGACTGCCATCAGCACACTGCCGGAAACCTACACACGGACCACAAGGTGGGGGTGGCGGATTACAACTGTCTACGGCATGCTGGACCGCACTGAAAAGGCGGAATGCCCTCCTGGATGCACTCACGGAAGCATTCAACAAAACAAGAGGGATTGGCAGGGCCGATTTGTGCGGCATGTACAGCCCCAGCGGCTTGATGTATTGCCCCAATCATGTGGTAGCAGTCAATTGTCCTGTAGAGCGAAGCTTCTGCGTTAAATCCTGGCATATTCATGATATATCTCCTTTCAGGTGGCAAGGTTACCGGTCATAGTACGGCGACATCTTAGTAACGAGGAACGGAAACTCCTCGGTCGCATCGACACGCACAAAAAACTTCTCGGTAAAATCAGTGTTGCGGTTAGTGTAAGAGAAGATGACTTTAAGGATTTTTCGGGTGCTGCTCAATGATGAAGGGATAACTTCCACTCCGGTCATTGAATAGTCACTGCCATATTGCTCCGCCGCCTTAGCGTAAATGGCGGGATAACGCATGGCCAGATAGTTCAAAACGCGGTGCTCATCGGTCGCTCCGGCGTTGTCGGTCATTTGCATGATCCTGTCGAACAATTCCTCGGCCGCCGGGCCGAATTGCTTGTCGGTGATTTTCTCCGGCTTTGGAATAGCCTTGATGAGCGCGTCGCGGCCGAAAGAGTAGATCTGGCCGAAGACGACAATCGGCACCATTAATCCGTTACACATCTGAGGCGGCGCGATGGGGCCGCGCAAACCGATGACAACGTCAATGTCGTTGGGAGCAGGCGCAGGGCGGATCGCGTCCACCAGCAGATCGATATCCGCCGGATCGCGGCTGCAGGAGATAGGTTTCCAGGCCTTGTATGGTCAGCACCCAACATAATTGGCGTACCAGGTAGCGGTTCTGCCGTTGGGACAGAACCGCATGAAAGGCCTGCTGATCGGTTTTCCCGGCGGTTTCTGTTCGCCCGGTCGCCTGGGAAAATTCCCGGCGATTGTATCGGTAAAAATGGGTCGTATGAGGAGGGTACAGTTGGGGCAGATAGCAGGCGCGGAAGAATTCCGTTTTGCGGATAAGATCCCGGCTACAAAAGTCCCATGCAGACATGCCACGCTATTGGCCTGAGTACAGCTGGCGCCGTTATTGCCGGGAATCTCGCGGAGATGCCCTGCCGCCAGACTGGCATATTGCGTAACAACAGGCCCATCAATAAGCCCAATCTTAACTTCAGGAATACCGCTGTTGCGTTCCATCAAAGCAGGAAGCTTAACTAATTCCGTGGGAAGCATAGCGCGTTATTCCTTGAATCTCCTTGGAAGGCCATCAAAAAGCAGTGCGGGTAGCCAGTAGTAATGCTACTGCCAACGATCAGGTTGCTTTGTTTGCGGTCGATTAATTTTCATGGTTGCGCCGATAATAAATACTCCTCCCTGAAGGGTTCGGTGCGCTACCGAACGTAGCATCGCCCAGCTTCTTTCTATTGACCCAAAAAGGGGTTTCTACGTAACAATTGCTTGTTGATGGAACGGCTCCCAATGGATGAAGGTTCTGAATCCCCCGTGAGCCCAGAGAGTCAGGCTGCTGATTCCCATCAAGCTAGCAAAGTCTTGTCAAGGAAAGCCGCCTAACCCAGCCCGCTTCTGTTACTGGACGGGCATCCAGCAAAGGATTGCTCGCGCCTGATTTTTTAGGCGGCTCGGTGCGGCAACGTACAGAAAGCGACCATGGCAGCAATTATGCTGTTTATTCACTTAGCCAAAACGAGACTCGTCCGAGAGGGAGTGGAATGCGAGCTCTCTTCTCACCCAACCTTTAACAACGACTGGAGGAGATTTATTATGCGTTACTTAAAACCTGTCCTGACTGCAGCTACATTGGCATTGGCACTCGCTGCTTGCGATTCGAAGCAGGAAGACCGCCGTGAAAACGTGCTGGAGAACAAGGCTGATTCACTGGAAAAGAAAGCGGATAACGTACGCGATCGCGGAGAGGCAGCTGCCGATCGGATCGAAAAACAAGACCCCGGAATGGATAGTAAATCGACTGACCGCGCCGCTGAGGCAGCGCGCGAAACGTCTGAGTCCCGCGCCGACAAGATGGAGGACAAGGCCGACCGCATCCGCGAGAAAAAATAATGTGCCCCCATCGAATCATCGCCCCTTTAGCCGGGGGCGGGCAGTGACGGCGGAGCCGCCAACTTTAGCGGCACCCGCACCCGAGCAATCAGGTCTGCAAGTCCGCCAGATCTGATATCGTGTCGTATTCATAATACCGCTTGTAATCGACCATGTTGCCTGGTGTTAGCGTATCCTCGAAGACGCTGTACAACGGATCATCAACCCGGTGAAACTGGAGCGCATCCGGCGCAGTCATATCCGGCTGATAAGCCGAGTCCGGGTGCTTTTCCTGCCACGCTGCCCAGATACGATCCACATTGCAGTGGTGCAGAAAGAAGACCGGGTCGTTCGGGGATGATGATAACGACATGTCTCCGCCAATCCAGATATGCACGCTGTTGTGAATGGCCTCTCTCCCAACCCATCCCTCAACATAATTTCGCACGCCGCTCGACGAAAACGAATTGAACGGTGGGGCGTCATAAACCGTTTGTTCACGGATGACCGTGCGTACCTCAGTTCGCGTCGGCAGCCTTCCCCCACCCCCGAGAGCGCGTTCCAACGACCGATCCACTATTTGCAGGTCGCCTGTCCTCAGGCTCATTTCAAGGCGAACCCGCCAGTCTGCCCTGGCAAATTGGCCGAGATTCTCGTTACTCCAGATTGGGGATGTGACAGGTTCAGCCATTTCCGCATCGGCGGTCCAATCCCAGTATGGAATTCGGAAGTTCGTATCATTCACCGCCTGCCGCAAGAACCCTTCCAAGGTAATCAGGAAATACCGGTGCCAGGGCAGGAATGATGGACCAGAGTGCGCCGCATTGCGATCGCTTTGATCGGGCGGGGTCATCATCATCATCGATTGGTGATGCCAGAAGACAAACATGTCGTACATCGACAAATCGTCGCGGCCCGGCCACGGAAATTGCGCCGGGTCTTTAAGTCTATTTACCCCATCGATGTACATCCGGGCAGCGGCGACGTCGGTGAGAAAATTTCGGCGGATCATGAGTGGTCTCCTTCATGGTTATCGCCATGATCATGACCGGCATGCGGATCAGAATCGGAAAACGCGTCCGGGTAGGCATCCATTACGCTCTTCATCAGGTCGACCGCCGACCCATATGTCACGAACGGTGTGGCGTGCGTGTAGACTTGCCCCTCTTCGTCAACGGAAAGATGCATCCCAGCTGGTTTCCCATCGACTTCGATGCGGTAGGTAGTGATGATTTTGACATCATGCCCTTTATGCGTGAGTTGACGCACGCTCGTCGCCTCATGTCCATGAGCTCCTCCATGAGACGCGACATACGTCGGGAATTTTGTCTTTACCCAGTCCGGGTGGGATTGCGCGCCCCCCGTGGGCGAATAACGCTCGAGCACGGAGATATCCGGGGTTTTGATCGGCTCGTTTGGTTCCTTGTTCCCAGGACTTGGAGCGTCCTTTTTTTCCATGATAGCTCCTCCATAAAGATTCAGAAATAGACCAGTTAACAACAAGAATGCTGCCGGTATTGTGCTCGTCTACCCTGTCGGGTAATTGTCAAACGCGTCAAAGAATAGGAATATCTTCTGCAACACCTTTTAACTTCAATACTTCATAAGTAAATTCCGCGCCGATAGGATTGATCACGCGTCCTCTGCTCCGGATCTTGATCCCTACGGTTTCAAACTCCTGCCGTGCCTCGCCCCCCAGATTTACTGGCGGCAGAACCAATGCAAAATCTAGCCCGCCCGCATCGGCATTGGGTTGCAGAATTACCGAAACGATCAACCCGAGAATGGATTGTTCCTGGCTAATATCTTGCCCCCGGAAGACAAGGTGGCCTTCTACGCCGTCATATTCCAACTGGGAATCCGCTGGCACTTCGCTTGTTCCCAATGGCATGAAAATCTGGGGAAAAAATACGATACGGGTGACGTCATCGCAACCGCTCAAAGTAAAGCGGTTGGGTTGCCGATCGAGTTGGCCAGGATCGGGTTTGCCCATTTCCAGCAAAGCTGTTTTTGAATTTTGCGAAGCGTGTATCCGCACTCCTTTGAGCCTGTCGGGAAGATCCTTCCATACATGAACCACCTCAATGGGAGAAATTACTTGTGTCGCAATGCCTTCAGGAGGATCGGCAACGAAATCGAAATCATAAATTCCATCCGGGGGCGGCTGAATGTAGATGTAAGGGACCAATCGAGGATTGGACCAGCCTCCAGTCGGTACGTTGCCCGATGCGGAGATTCGCAATTGGGGCGGGAAGCTTTCCAGAATCGCAAGCTTGACTTCGGTTACTTCCAGAATTTTCTTCATGACTAATTCTCCAAGATTTTGCGATGGGCTAGGATACGTCGTGCCCGCTTTCTCGCACAGGCTGGTTATTTATAGCTCATGGAACGAAAAAAACAAGTATTCGTGTTTCCCACGGTACCAGGTAAAGTATCTATCGCTTCTTGCTTTTATCCAGAACTTTGCTATGCATATTTTAAAGCTGCTGCGTTGAATGAATTTAAATGAGCAGGAGATCGGGATCATGCATGTCAGACATATCTATATAAAAATCGAGGCGGTACCAAATTACAGTCCTGTAGCCCCCGACGACGCCGAGCATCATAAACACCGGCTTGACTGCATGAGGAATATAGAGCATGCGGATGCAACCATTCCGCAATCGGAAGTCGACCGGCGCTCGCTGGATGCCCTGGTCTACCGCGAGTATCTCGATGCTGCCTACACTGTAGCGAACGACACTCCGCTCATTGCCGCGGACATCAACGAACCCCGCGTCGAGCGGCGGATCCCGGGAACGGTCATTTACACGCAACCGGACGAGAGGCTTTATGTCCATGTACTGAACGGTGACAAAGAGCCTCACAGTTTTCATGTACACGGTCTGCACTACGGTATCGACTCGGACGGAGCATGGCCTTTTGGCGTGCAGGAATATGATGGGCCGAATCGCAGCGATGCGATTTGCCCCGGAGACCAGTGGTGCTACATTTTCGATGTCAAAGAGGACACCGTCGGCGCATGGCCCTTCCACGACCATCATATGCATATCGAAGAAATGGTGAAACGTGGGCTCTTCGGCGGCATCGTGGTTCGCGACCCGCACTGTGACAAAGCAGACCTTGAAATACCTATCTTCTTCCACCGCCTCACGGCGAAGGTTGGCGCCGCACTTTTCGACAGCGGCTCGCTCAATGCGGGCGACCTTTTCGACTTTACCTTCAATGAGGAAGGTACTTTTGAATACTACTGTCGTTTTCATCCCATGCAGGGGCGCGTGCGCGTCACGGTGACAGGCCCCCTCACGGCAACTATCAATATCCTGGACACTCCGGCACGCTTCGAGCCCGACGATGTAACGGTAGGGGTAGGTGCGGTCGTAACCTGGAATCATGCAGGTACTCAACCTCATACCGTAACCGAGCGCAGCGGCGCAGGCCTGGAATCATTCGCCATCAACGGGCGCACATTCGTGGGAAATACGCCGACCATCGTGGCTGAATACGGAATGCGTGTGCGGTGGTATGTCTTCAATCTAGATTTGAGCATGGTATGGCATAACTTTCATCTGCACGGGCAACGCTGGCGGTGGGGTAATGAATGGATCGATACGCGCTCCCTCGGGCCTGCCGAATCGTTTATCGCAGATACGGTTGTGCCGCCAGTTATCCTTGAACCTCTAGCGCTTGAATGCGGCTGCAAACCCCTCGAGGGACATAAAGGCTCTGACCCGACGCATGGGGATGGAGATAGGAATGAGGATGAAGGTGAACACGGCTCGCCACACGAGCAACCACACCGGTCCAAAAGCGCTCCCTCCGGCTCTGAGATTGAACATGTACATCCGTCACGTCCCTCGAGGTCTCAGGCATCTCACGCGTCTCCGGAGTCTGAGAGTGAACATGAGCATTCGAAAGACGAGTACGAAACTTACTCAGGCCAGCCCAAGAAAAAACGCAAGAAATACCAGTTGCAAGGCGACTTCCTGATCCACTGCCATGTGGAGATGCACATGATGGAAGGCATGGCCGCAGTGCTTCGCGCTACCCAGGAGATCGATCTGAGCGATGAGGAACTTGACAGGATTTGTTACCAGTTGCCAAACGTGCATGTACATCAATGCCCCGAAGTCAATCATCATCCTTGCGGTGGAGATGGCGAGGATAGTTGGGAATTACTAGAACCGTCGCCAATTTTCACTGTTCATGGCGCGCTCTTAAGCACAGGGCATGTATTGCTCTTTTCAGGGGCAACAGAAAGCCCCGATCGAATCGAGTTTCCGCTGGAAGCCCGTATCTGGGACCCAGCAACTAAACAGATCATGCCCGGAGTTATCACTTTGCCAGAAGATCTTTTCTGTAGCGGACACACTTTTTTGAGTGACGGGCGGTTGCTCGTAATTGGAGGGGACGTATACCCGCTGGGGCATACCAACAATCGCTGCTACATTTTCACGCCAAATCTAGTGGCTCCCGACAGCGGAACGTTTAGCCCTACCGCCAGCATGGCGCATGCGCGCTGGTATCCGACAGCGTTGCGGCTGAGTGACGGACGCGTACTTGCATTTTCAGGAGGACATCCCATCGCTGCGGAAGTCGAAGTATTCAACGGGGCGTGGGCACCGGTGTCGGGAGCGCACCGCTCATTCGATGAACTGTATCCCGGCATGCATCTTCTTCCCTCGGGAGAAATTTTCTATACCCGCGCCGGTTGGGCGGGCGCAACGGGAACTCAGACTGCTTATCTGGCCATGACGGGCGCAAACAGCGGTAACTGGACAGACTATGGGCAGCAGCAGTTTTATGACCGTCAGGAAGGCATGAGCCTACTTATGATCGACACAACCGTGAGCCCCGAACACTCGAGCCTTTACGTCTTTGGGGGCGGCGTGTTCGGCCCCGCTACCGCGCGCAATAACAGCACCGCTGAAGTGATCGAATTCAGCGGCGGAGTAACGGGATCGGCATGGGCGCGTATCGCGGACATGAACTTCGGCCGGACCAATGTAAATGCGGTTGTGTTGCCGACAGGCAGGATACTCATCATCGGTGGTCACAGCAATGGCCAAAAATGGTCGCCCACGTCCGTTCTGGAAACGGAAACTTACAATCCGGCTACCGATGAATGGACACTGGGCGCACCGTTAAACTTCCCGCGCCAGTATCATTCAGTATGTATTCTGCTACCAGACGGAAGAGTCCTAGCGGCGGGAGGGGTCGCGCCAGGCACAGCGGATGAAAACCAGAACTCGCTGGAGCTTTATTCGCCAGGCTATCTTAGCTTGGGAACGCGCCCGGTTATTTCGACCGTACCCTCAAGCGTTGCATACGCCACTGTTTTTGTGATCGATACACCGCAAGCTGCCGATATCGACGCCGTTGTATTGATCGCTCCGATCTCGGTGACGCATCACACTGACGCCGGACAGCGTTATATCAAATTGCCGATCAATTCGCGGACGGCCACCACCGTTGAAACGACGGCCCCAGATAATGGAAACATAGCGCCGCCAGGTTCTTACATGCTCTTCGTGATCAGTAACCAAGGCGTGCCGTCAGAAGCGAAGTTTATGGGAGTTTCATAAAATTGCTACGTGGTTTAGCTATGCGGTTTAATCCGGGGGTTCCGTTCTTCCCCCCATGCGTTTACTATGCCGCTGCAAATGGCTGTTCAACTGGGCGATGATATCAGAGGCAACATTGATGATCTGACCCGAGCCGAAGCCTGCACGGGTCATTTCCTTATAGAAGGATTTCGCCATAATTTTTGCTATTTGATCCGGATTATGCAAAACGCTTTCCAGCGAATTGCCCATATTTTTTTGGGCTTCCTGTATTAGCGCCATTTGAGCAAAACGGGAATTCAGAACGTTCTGAAGTTGTATCGCCTGAATTGATTTACCGATAAACAGGGCAACTACATCAAGCAGATTCAAATCATCCGGCTCGAAGGATTCTGACTTATTGCAACCCGTG
>JALYOY010000037.1 GCA_030856655.1 Pseudomonadota bacterium
GGCTGGATCGGGCAATTTTTTGAGCCGCTCGGCATCAAAATCGCCTTCACGCCCATCGGTGTTTTTGTTGCATTGACTTTTATCGGTTTGCCGTTCGTAGTGCGCACGGTGCAGCCAGTGCTCGAAGACATCGAATCAGAACTGGAGGAAGCAGCAGCAACGCTAGGCGCGACCCGCTTGCAGACGTTCTCGCGGGTAATTTTCCCCACCCTTTTTCCAGCGTTGATGACTGGTTTCGCACTCGCGTTCGCGCGCGCGATCGGCGAGTATGGATCGGTTATTTTCATCGCCGGGAACATGCCCATGGTCTCCGAGATAACACCGCTTCTGATTATTACCAAACTTGAGCAATACGATTATACGGGCGCCACCGCACTGGCGGTCGTGATGTTGGTGATTTCATTTGTGATGCTGCTGATCATCAATTTGTTGCAATGGTGGAGCCGGCGGAGCGTGATGATATGAGGACGTTTTCATGACTGCTATCGCTATTCCGATCCCCTCCGGTATACGCCGAACAGTGGCCACGAATGAGCCTGTTTGGGTGCGTTGGACCTTGATTGGGGTGGCACTCGTCTTTTTGACATTGTTCCTCTTTGTTCCCCTGATCTCGGTCTTCTATGAGGCGCTAAAGAAGGGGGTGGACGTCTACATTGCCGCCATTTCCGAGCCGGACGCGAGGGCGGCGATCAAGCTTACCCTCACCGTCGCAGCGATTGCCGTGCCGCTCAATCTGATATTCGGCGTAGCAGCTGCGTGGGCTATCGCAAAGTTCGAATTCCGCGGCAAAAATCTGTTAATTACACTGATTGATCTTCCGTTTTCTGTATCCCCGGTTGTTTCAGGGTTGATCTATGTGCTTATCTTCGGCTTGCAGGGGTGGCTTGGGCCGTGGCTGGCGGAAAACGATATCAAGGTCATATTCGCAGTACCCGGCATTGTACTTGCCACTATTTTCGTGACCGTGCCGTTTATCGCTCGTGAGCTGATTCCACTGATGCAGGCGCAGGGGACCGAAGAGGAGGAAGCTGCCGTGGTACTGGGTGCCAATGGCTGGCAGACCTTTTTCCGCGTCACCCTCCCAAACGTCAAGTGGGGTCTGCTATACGGTACTATTCTTTGCAATGCGCGTGCGATGGGCGAATTTGGTGCAGTCTCAGTGGTATCCGGCCACATCCGCGGCAGTACCAATACCCTGCCACTTCACGTCGAGATCCTCTACAACGAATACAACTTCGCCGCTGCATTCGCGGTAGCATCGCTGCTGGCACTACTTGCTTTAGTAACGCTCGCGCTGAAGACGTTCGTTGAATCCAGAAATAAGCAGTATGAGGAGAATGCCGATGAGCATTGAAGTACGGAATCTTTCCAAGCAATTCGGGACTTTTGCTGCGTTGCGGGATGTCAGCCTGGAGGTGTATTCGGGTGAGTTGCTTGCGCTGCTCGGCCCTTCGGGTTCCGGCAAAACGACTTTACTGCGCGTAATCGCCGGACTCGAAGCAGCAGACGCGGGGCAAGTTTTATTTCAAGGCGAAGATGCGACAGGCCACCACGTGCGCGACCGGCAGGTAGGTTTTGTATTCCAGCACTATGCGCTTTTTCGCAATATGACGATTTTCGAGAACGTCGCATTCGGATTGCGTGTGCGCCCAAAGAACATACGCCCTACGGATGCGGAAATTCGCGACCGCGTACACAATTTGCTGAAGCTGGTACAACTGGACTGGTTGGCTGATCGTCATCCACATCAACTCTCCGGAGGCCAGCGTCAACGTGTCGCCTTGGCACGGGCATTGGCGGTGGAACCCAAAATGCTGCTACTGGACGAGCCTTTCGGCGCGCTTGACGCCAAAGTACGCAAAGAACTGCGTTCATGGTTGCGACGACTTCATGACGAAATGCAGATTACCAGCGTGTTCGTTACCCATGATCAGGAAGAAGCTCTGGAAGTAGCAGACCGGGTAGTCGTTATGAATGAAGGTCGCATTGAGCAAATCGGTACGCCGGATGAAGTGTACGAACAGCCGGCGAGCCCATTCGTCTATGAATTTCTCGGCAAGGTGAATTTGTTCCATGGTCGGTTGCACCAGGGACGCGCCTGGATAGACGGTATTGAAGTTGATGCACCCGAGCATACTGAAGCCGAGGACGTCGGAGCCGTCGCATACGTCCGTCCTCACGATATCCACATCGATCGGGTGATGCACGGCAGCGGCGCGCTTCCGGCCCACGTATTCCACATTCTCTCGGTTGGCCCCGTGGTACGTCTTGAATTGATTCGGGACGACAGCAAAGACAAGGAGCCGATACAAGTCGAAATCAGCAAAGAGCGCTTCCGCGAATTACGGTTGGTACGAGGGGACCAGGTCTTCATTAAGCCTTCCCGCTTTGACCTGTTCCCCAACCAAATACACTAATGTAGTACGTCTCTTTGTCACTTATTTCAGTACATCCGACTTATTCATCGGTATCTCTCATCCGATAAAAAAAGCCCCGGCTCGTAAGAGTCGGGGCTTTTTTTATTATAAGGTGCCTGGCAGTGACCTACTTTCGCATGCGAATGCACACTATCATCGGCGCGACTTCGTTTCACGGCCCTGTTCGGGATGGGAAGGGGTGGATCCAAAGCGCTATGACCGCCAAGCGTAACTTTAATTATGGCAAACGATCAAACCATGAATACTGGCTGTCCGATCGTAAGCCACAGTCTGGAAGAAGTAAAATTGGGAGATTGTATCTGGGCAAACACCTTGCCCGGCATTTTGGTGGATGAAAGGTTGATTCACGCCCTTACCTTCCACTCTCCATGCCTTGCTCAAGGTTATAGGATCAAGCCGCACGGTCAATTAGTATCGGTTAGCTTAACACATTACTGCGCTTCCACACCCGACCTATCAACGTCGTGGTCTTCGACGAACCTTTAGGGGGGTTTAACCCCCGGGAAGTCTCATCTTGAGGCGAGTTTCCCGCTTAGATGCTTTCAGCGGTTATCTCTTCCGCACTTAGCTACCCGGCGATACGACTGGCGTCATAACCGGTACACCAGAGGTGCGTCCACTCCGGTCCTCTCGTACTAGGAGCAGGTCCACTCAAACTTCCAACGCCCACGGCAGATAGGGACCAAACTGTCTCACGACGTTTTAAACCCAGCTCACGTACCACTTTAAATGGCGAACAGCCATACCCTTGGGACCGGCTACAGCCCCAGGATGTGA
>JALYOY010000066.1 GCA_030856655.1 Pseudomonadota bacterium
ATCTCGTACTCTCGCACTCCGCCCGGCGCGAGGACTTCGGCTACATCCCCTGGATACTTGCCTATCAGGGCGCGCGAAAGGGGGGAGCTGATAGAAATTTTCCCTTCTTTGATATCGGCTTCATCATCGCCGACAATCTGGTAAGTTACCATGGTAGCACTGGCCATGTCTTCCAGATCAATGGTAGCTCCAAACACACAGGCCCCATTCGCATCGAGCAATGCCGGATCAATGATTTGAGCATTTGACAATTTGCTCTCCAATTCGGCAATACGGCCTTCTATAAAACCCTGCCGTTCCTTGGCGGCTTCGTATTCGGCATTTTCGGAAAGATCGCCGTGCGAACGGGCTTCTGCAATCGCAGCGATTACAGAAGGACGTTGCACGGTTTTCATTTCATGCAATTCGGCACGTAGTTTTCCTGCCCCAATGACCGTCAATGGAATGGTGCTCATGGTCTTCTATCGCCTCTTTATTGTGAGTTCAATTTCGTCAGATGGTCGCAGCATGATCTGTTTTGCAATGAAGTGAGAAAGCGCCATCTTTATAAAACCGCACCGAGCAGCGCCGTCTCCCGCCGTGCATGCAGCTGCTGTAAACTGTAAGTTTGCAATTCCCGCATGCTTGCCATGCCGATACAAGCAGCGCGCGCGCCCGCCAGCGTAGTGTAATACGTTACCCTTGCTTGTAACACCGCGTGGCGTATCGAATAAGAATCGTGAATTGCGCTGCGCTTATCCTCCACCGTATTGATAATTAAATCCATTTCCCCGTTTTTTATCATGTCTACGATATGTGGACGCCCTTCTGCCATTTTGTTTACGGAGGTTACCGTCAGCCCGGCGGCAATCAGAACCATGGCGGTTCCACGAGTAGCATAAAGGGCGAATCCCAGTTCTGCAAGATTGCGGGCGATTTCCACCACTCTTGGCTTGTCGGACTGGCGCACGCTAATAAAGACTTTGCCACCGCCGGGCAGCTTTACGCCGGCGGCCAACTGCGACTTAACGAACGCTTCCGCAAAAGTATGTCCCACCCCCATTACTTCGCCGGTTGATTTCATTTCGGGCCCGAGTATGGTATCCACTCCGGGGAATTTAATAAACGGGAATACGGCTTCTTTAACTGAATAATAAAGAGGGATGGACTCTCCAATAACACCCTGACTGGCGAGTGTCGTTCCACTCATACAGCGCGCGGCAATTTTCGCCAATTGCACTCCAGTCGCCTTGGATACGAAAGGTACAGTACGTGAAGCCCTGGGGTTGACTTCGAGCACGTACACCGTATCGCCCTGAATGGCAAATTGCACGTTCATCAAACCCACCACGTTGAGCGCGCGTGCCATTGCCGAAGTTTGGCGGCGCAATTCATTCTGCAGGACAGGTGATAGACTGAAAGGTGGCAGCGAACAGGCCGAATCGCCCGAGTGCACACCAGCCTGCTCGATGTGTTCCATAATCCCGCCAATCAGAACAACCTCTCCATCGCAGATCGCATCCACATCCACTTCAATGGCATCATTTAGAAAATGATCCAGCAGCACCGGTGAATCGTTTGAAACTTTCACCGCCTCGCGCATATAACGTTCCAGATATACTTGCTCGTGGATGATTTCCATGGCCCGCCCCCCCAACACATAGCTGGGGCGCACTACCAGCGGATAACCGATTTCATTGGCTGCAGCGAATGCCTCTTCCGGGCTGCGTGCGGTACGATTAAGGGGCTGCTTCAATCCAAGCTGATGCAACATTTGCTGGAAACGCTCGCGATCTTCGGCACAGTCGATCATGTCGGGACTGGTGCCGATAATAGGTACCCCGTTAGCCTCGAGATCGCGTGCGAGTTTTAGCGGTGTCTGCCCGCCATACTGCACAATCACACCCAACGGCTTCTCTACCGCAACAATTTCAAGTACATCCTCCAGGGTCAAGGGCTCGAAATAAAGCCGGTCAGAAGTATCATAATCGGTCGACACTGTTTCAGGATTGCAGTTAACCATGATGGTCTCAAAACCATCTTCGCGTAAAGCGAGCGCTGCGTGGACACAGCAGTAATCAAATTCGATGCCCTGGCCGATTCGATTAGGCCCGCCGCCCAGCACCATCATTTTTTTTCTACCGGTCGGCAGTGCTTCGCATTCATCCTCGTAAGTGGAATACATGTAAGCAGTACGGGTAGCGAATTCAGCGGCGCAGGTGTCGACTCGCTTGTATACCGGGCGCAAGCCGAGTTGGTGACGTTTAGTCCGCACTGTCGCTTGCGTCGTATTCATCAGCTTGGCGAGACGCTGGTCGGAGAAACCGCTACGTTTTAATTTGCGCAACGCATGCAGATCAAGCGTATCCAGAGTTTTGCCGCCAAGTGACTGCTCCTGTTTCACCAGATCTTCAATTTGAGCCAGGAACCAGGGATCAATGCGGGTAAGTTTATAAATTTCATCGAGATTCTTGCCGCAACGAAATGCATCAGCAACATACCAGATTCGTTCTGGACCAGGATCACTCAGTTCGGTTTCAATAATTTCAATATCGGCTGTTTTCTCGTCCAAGCCATCGACGCCTATTTCAAGTCCACGCAAGGCTTTTTGCAATGATTCCTGAAATGTACGCCCAATTGCCATGACTTCGCCCACCGACTTCATCTGGGTTGTAAGACGGTCGTTAGCCTGGGGGAATTTCTCAAAAGCGAAACGCGGTATCTTAGCAACGACATAATCGATGGTTGGCTCGAATGAAGCTGGCATCGCTCCGCCGGTAATGTCGTTCCTGAGTTCATCCAATGTATAACCTACAGCGAGCTTGGCCGCTACTTTGGCAATGGGAAAGCCGGTTGCCTTCGAAGCCAGGGCAGAGGACCGCGACACCCGCGGATTCATTTCAATCACCAGCATGCGGCCATCCTGGGGGTTTATCGCAAACTGGACGTTGGAGCCGCCCGTTTCCACGCCGATTTCGCGCAGCACCGCTATCGATGCGTTGCGCATGATCTGATATTCTTTATCCGTCAGCGTTTGCGCCGGCGCGACGGTGATGGAGTCGCCGGTATGGACGCCCATCGGATCCAGGTTTTCGATGGCACACACGATGATGCAATTGTCGTGCTTGTCACGTACTACCTCCATCTCAAATTCTTTCCAGCCAATAACGGATTCTTCGATCAGCAATTCCTTGGTAGGCGACGCTTCCAGTCCGCGCTCGCATATACCGAGAAACTCCTCGCGGTTGTATGCAATGCCGCCGCCGCTACCGCCCATGGTAAACGACGGGCGGATGATTGCAGGGTAACCGACCATCGCCTGGACTTGCAGCGCTTCCTCCAGGCTGTGCGCGATAGCGGAACGCGCCGAACCCAGCCCAATTCTACTCATGGCCTGCTTGAACTTCTCACGGTCCTCGGCCTTGTCGATCGCTTCCCGCGAGGCGCCAATCAACTCGACACCATATTTTTTCAATACACCGTTACGCGCCAAATCGAGAGCACAATTTAATGCTGTCTGCCCGCCCATCGTCGCCAACAGTGCATCGGGACGCTCGATGGCAATGATTTTTTCCAGCACGGACCAGATAATAGGCTCGATGTACGTAGCCTCAGCCATTTCCGGATCGGTCATGATAGTCGCGGGATTTGAATTGACCAGGATGACGCGATAACCCTCTTCGCGTAGCGCCTTACACGCTTGCGCACCCGAATAATCGAACTCGCACGCTTGGCCAATGACAATTGGCCCGGCGCCGATGATAAGGATGGATTTTAGGTCGGAACGTTTAGGCATGGCTGCGGCGAATGTAAGCGGAAAAACGGTGCATCACTTTTACGTCTTACCTTTTTTCCTCCATTAATCCGATAAACTTGTCGAATAAGTAATCCAGATCGTGAGGCCCTGGACTTCCTTCGGGATGTCCCTGAAAGCAGAATGCATGCTGACCGATCAGCTCAAATCCTTGCAAGCTGCCGTCAAACAATGACAGGTGCGTGACCCGCGCATTATCCGGCAACGTCTCGGTATCTACTGCAAAACCGTGGTTCTGGCTGGAAATCACCACTCTTCCGCTCTCCACATCCTGCACAGGATGGTTGGCTCCGTGATGACCGAACTTCATCTTTATGGTTTTGGCACCACTGGCTAGCCCCAGCAATTGATGCCCCATGCAAACACCAAAAATCGGTATTTCGTTTTTAAGCAATTTTCTGGTTGCGGCAATGGCATAATCACAAGGCTCGGGGTCGCCTGGTCCATTGGAAAGAAACACTCCATCAGGTTGCAATGCAAGGATCTCGTCGGCGGACGTCTGTGCGGGAAATACGGTAACCTTACAGCCGCGCTGGGCAAGCTTGCGAAGTATGTTGCGCTTGATTCCGAAATCAAGTGCAATAACATGAAAACGAGGATTCTCCTGGATCCGATAGTCGCGCCCCAATCCCCACTCACCTTCCTTCCATTCATAAGGCTGATCGCAGCTCACCGCTTTGGCGAGATCCAGCCCGATTAGTCCCGGAAATTCTCTGGCCTGTTTCAGCGCTTCAGCTTCTTCAAAAAGACCCGCCATCAGGCAGCCACCCTGTGCGCCCTTTTCCCGCAAGATGCGGGTGAGCTTGCGGGTATCGATATCCGCAATCGCCACGATGCCATGTTGTTTAAGATATTCTGGTAAGGTCTGGGTCTGCCGCCAACTGCTGGAAGTCAAGGGTAAATCCCGAATTACCATGCCTGCCGCGTATACCCGGTCGATCCTGCCCGATTCGGCGTCATCCGGGTTAACGCCCGTGTTGCCAATATGCGGATAAGTAAACGTGACAATCTGCCGGCAATAGGACGGATCAGTGAGAATTTCCTGATAACCGGTCATGGAAGTGTTAAAAACCACCTCGCCCGTACTGGCGCCTTGCGCGCCGATGGATATGCCGCGAAAAATTGTGCCGTCAGCGAGCGCGAGAACGGCATGCGGACATTGTGACACGAAAGACTCCTAGAATACCGACAAGGCGGAAAGGAAGACAAGCTGTGCCTGAGCCGCCTCCTGAGCCGCCTCTTAAATTAATGGATTATACGCCGAAAAGGCACATTGCTTCAATGAGACCATGGCGGCGTGAGCTATCGGCCGGCTTGATTAGCCTGCCGGCTCAGTCGCTGACACTAGCACTAGCGCAACCCGAGCACGTCCTGCATATCGAACAAACCGCTCTGTTTGTCAATGAGAAATCGGGCAGCGCGCAGCGCGCCCTCGGCAAACGTTGCACGACTACCGGCCTTATGCGAAATTTCGATGCGCTCGCCGATACCTGCGAACATTACGGTGTGGTCGCCCACAATATCTCCCCCACGTACGGTGGCAAAGCCGATGGTAGCCGGTGCTCGCTCACCCGTATTGCCCTGACGTCCGTAAACAGCGACTTCCGACAGATTTCTGCCCAGTGCTTTCGCCACGACCTCCCCCATGCAAAGTGCGGTACCAGAAGGTGCGTCTGTCTTATGGCGATGGTGCGCCTCAATGATTTCGATGTCGTACCCCTCATTCAATATCCCGGCTGCCATTTCCAGCAGCTTGAGAGTGACGTTCACACCTACACTCATGTTAGGCGCGAATACGATGGCAATATCTTTTGATGCGGCCTTGAGTTCTTCTTTTTGTTTCGCCGAAAAGCCGGTGGTACCGATTACCATTTTCACACTTTCCGCGCGACACAGCGCAAGATGCATGAGCGTTCCTTCAGGACGAGTGAAATCGACCAGCACATCGCTTCCGGGGAGCGCGGCGGCAACATCAGCCGCAATATCAACACCGCAAGGCGCGCCAATCAATTCTCCGGCGTCCTTCTCAAGGTAAAGGCTTCCGGCCCGCTCCAGGGCGGCGACTAAACGCATGTCCGGTGCCTGCGCGACAGCTTCCAGCAAGGCTCGCCCCATGCGGCCCGCACTTCCGGCAATGGCAATATTCAATGTCATCACTTACTTATTATGACTTATATTTTTTCAAAGCTATTTTCAAACGCCTTGTCAAGGTACGCCCTATTAAGGTACGCCCTATTCCTTTGGTTGATCCGCCCCTTTACCGCCCGCGTCCACGGCCTTTGATGGCACCCGCCTGGCGTTTGGCGTGCCTGATTCCGATGAAACCGGAGCCTTGCTCGCGGTTGGGGCGCTACTCGAATCTAAGGCATTGCCAGACGCCGAAACGCTGCTTGAAGCCGGAACATCACTTGGCGGCGCTATAACGCTTAAAGCCGGAACGCCGCTTTCTTCTTTAATAACCGGTTTAATAGGCTCAGCGGACTGAGGTAGAACTGTGGCCTGCGATGGCGTCTGCCTCAAGCTGGGCATATTTGGTTCCGGTATCGCCAAAGTACCGCCCGCAGAGGGACTACCGCTTTCTTCTTTAACAGTTGCGCTAATTGGCTCAACGGGGCTGGTTGGCTCAGCCGGTTGAGGTCGAGCAAAAGCCATCGAAGGTGAAAAACTGCCATCGATGCGTACTAATTTGTCGTCTTCGAAAAACACTGTCAAGTGCCGTTGTTCGACCAAAGCACCCCTTTGCTCAAGGCGATAAACATAATCCCAGCGGTTATGGTGAAAAGCATCGCTTATCAATGGCGAGCCCAGCACGAAGCGCACCTGCGCTCGGGTCATGCCGGGCTTTAGCTTATCCACCAGCTCCTGGGTAATAAGATTACCCTGCTGGATCTCGATTTTGTAGAGCAGAGATGGAACAGACGAACATCCGGCGAGCAGTAGCAAAACGAGCAACGTGGGTATTTTCGCGCGCATCCGGCAGCGTATGTTTCCAAAGCAAACTTAACGTTATATGATACAGCAAATAACTTACCGGATAATATACCTATGAGCAAGCCGAACGATCTTAAAACCATGGGCTTGAAAGCTACGCTGCCGAGGCTTAGAATATTAAGCCTGTTCGAGAGCAGCCCAGTGCGGCATTTATCGGCGGAAGATGTTTACAGAACACTGATCGGTGAAGGCGAGGACATCGGTCTTGCCACTGTCTATCGAGTACTGACCCAATTCGAACAAGCTGGATTACTCGAGCGCCACCATTTTGAAGGCGGAAAGGCGGTGTTCGAGCTTACCAGCAGCACTCACCACGATCATCTGGTATGCCTGCAATGCGGCCGGGTGGAAGAATTTTATGACGCCGAAATCGAGAAGCGTCAAATTAAAATTGCCAAGGATCGCGGCTTCGCCATACACGAGCATTCGCTATCGCTTTACGCGGATTGCACCAAGCCGGCTTGCCCGCATCGAAAAGCTTGAGAGGGATGAGCAGGAAAAGAAGTGGGTTTCCTACCTGCGACGGAGTTGATCCGGGCTTGCAGTAACAGCTTTAGCGACCCGCGAATACCGCGCTTCGCTAGCTAAGACCTTAGTTCCCGTTGGATGGCTTTGTCCGCAATCTGCTAAACTTGTTCGCTTCCACGGTCCTCGCCAGTTACGGAAATCTGCCGGCTACTCTGCGCCGACCGCTGCAGTTGAGCCGTCCGTGGACGTTCCATCTTTTGACCCTTCCCCCCACCCGTTGTCAAGGGGTTGACCAAAGATTGGCCAACCGTTATTGTTCAGTGTTTTATCCGACATTTCTGCTGGTACTCAACATTAGGATTCAATAAAGCATGAGCACGGAATTAACCGGCGCCGAGATTACGGTGCGTTGTTTGCAGAAAGAAGGGGTAGATCATCTTTTCGGCTATCCCGGGGGCGCCGTGCTGTACATTTACGACGAGTTGTTCAAACAAGACAAGGTCAAGCACATCCTGGTAAGGCATGAGCAAGCGGCAGTGCACGCGGCGGACGGCTACGCTCGCTCCAGTAACAAAGTCGGGGTGGCATTGGTAACCTCCGGCCCCGGCGTAACGAATGCCGTGACCGGCATCGCCACTGCTTATATGGATTCAATTCCACTGGTCATCATCAGCGGGCAAGTGCCCACTCATGCTATTGGGCTGGATGCGTTTCAGGAAGTGGATGCTGTGGGCATCACGCGCCCTTGCGTGAAGCATAATTTTCTGGTCAAAGACATCGCTGAACTCGCCACTACCATCAAGAAAGCGTTTTACATTGCTTCAACCGGGCGTCCCGGTCCGGTACTTGTGGATATTCCAAAGGACGTGAGTCAACAGAAAACGGCATTTGTTTACCCGGAAAGTGTCAGCATGCGCTCCTACAATCCTGTTACCAGAGGTCATTCCGGACAGATCAAAAAAGCGGTACAGTTGATGCTGGGAGCCAAGCGTCCGATGATCTACACAGGTGGCGGCATAATTCTGAGCGATGCGGCTGCGCGATTGACTGATCTCGTAAGAATGCTCGGATTTCCCTGCACCAATACATTGATGGGATTGGGTGGCTATCCCGCTACCGACAAGCAGTTTGTCGGAATGCTGGGGATGCATGGGACTTACGAAGCCAATATGGCGATGCAGCATTGCGATGTGCTAGTGGCTGTTGGCGCCCGCTTCGATGACCGCGTAATCGGCAACCCCAAGCATTTCTTTAACGAAGATCGTAAAATCATCCACATAGATATTGATCCCTCGTCAATTTCCAAGCGCGTCAAGGTGGATATTCCGATCGTTGGTAGCGTTTCAGACGTATTGGACGAACTCATAAAACTGCTTAAGGTCAGCAGGGAAAAACCTGATCAGACTGCCATTGACGCATGGTGGACGCAAATCGATTTATGGCGCGCACGCGATTGCCTAAAGTATGATCGCGCAAGCCCGATCATCAAACCACAAATGGTAATTGAAAATCTCTATAAGGCAACCAAAGGAAACGCCTTCATCACCTCGGATGTAGGTCAGCATCAGATGTGGGCGGCGCAGTTTTACAAGTTCGATCTGCCGCGCCGATGGATCAATTCCGGTGGTTTGGGAACCATGGGCTTCGGTCTTCCCGCGGCAATGGGCGTGCAATTCGCCAACCCCAAGGGCGCAGTGGCCTGTGTTACCGGCGAGGCCAGCATCCAGATGTGCATACAGGAACTATCCACCTGCAAGCAGTATAACCTGCCGCTCAAGATTGTTAATCTGAACAATCGCTACATGGGAATGGTGCGGCAGTGGCAGGAATACTTCCATGGTAATCGTTACGCGGAATCTTATATGGATGCGCTGCCGGATTTCGTCAAGTTAGCCGAGAGTTATGGTCATGTCGGCATGAAAATCGAACAGCCGAAAGATATCGAAGGCGCGTTAAAGGAAGCGTTTAAACTCAAAGACCGGCTGGTATTCATGGACTTCATTACCGATCAGACCGAAAACGTTTTCCCAATGGTGCCGGGCGGGAAAGGTCTTTCTGAAATGATTCTGGTATAAAAATGCGGCATATCATTTCTTTGTTGATGGAAAACGAGGCGGGCGCCTTATCTCGCGTGGCCGGCTTATTCTCATCGCGCGGTTATAATATTGAGTCGCTTACCGTGGCGGCCACAGAAGATTCGACTTTGTCCCGCATGACGCTGGTCACCGCCGGCTCGGACGATGTGGTTGAGCAAATCACCAAGCAGTTGAACAAACTGATCGAAGTGGTCAAAGTGGTGGATTTGAGCGACGGCGATCACATTGAGCGCGAACTGATGCTGATAAAGGTGCGCGCCGTCGGCAAGGATCGGGAGGAGATAAAGCGCATGGCTGATATTTTTCGCGGCCGCATTATCGATGTTACCGATAGATCCTACACTATCGAATTGACCGGTACTGGTTCAAAACTGGATGCGTTTCTTGAGGCTATGGAACGTAGCGCAATTCTGGAGACAGTGCGTACCGGGGCATCCGGCATCGGCCGTGGTGAACGGATATTAAAAATATAACGGCATTCGGCATGTATAAAAGGAAACGCTGCCGGTTGCTGGCGTTTTTCTAATTTGAGCAGAAAGGAAACCATGAACGTTTATTATGATAAAGATGCCGATTTGTCCCTCATCAAGAACAAGACGGTTACTATTGTAGGTTACGGCTCGCAAGGCCATGCGCACGCCAATAATCTGCATGACTCCGGCGTAACGGTCACCGTTGGCCTGCGCAAGGATGGGCCTTCCTGGAGCAAGGCGGAGAAGGCCGGCCTTACCGTCAAAGAAATTGCGGAAGCTGTAAAGGAAGCAGATGTTGTGATGCTGCTGTTACCCGACGAGCAAATCGCCGCTGTGTACGCATCGGAGATCGAGCCCAACCTCAAGAAGGGTGCGACAATTGCATTTGCTCATGGCTTCAATATCCATTATGGCCAAGTGGCGCCACGCGAGGACCTCGACGTTATCATGATTGCGCCCAAGGGACCCGGTCATTTGGTGCGTTCAACCTACACGCAGGGTGGCGGCGTGCCTTCACTGATAGCCGTGCATCAGAATAAATCCGGCAAGGCGCGCGATTTGGCGCTTTCCTATGCCGCCGCCAACGGGGGCACTCGCGGCGGCGTCATCGAAACCAACTTCCGTGAAGAAACCGAAACCGATCTGTTCGGCGAGCAGGTTGTGCTGTGCGGGGGTCTTACCGCTTTGATTCAGGCTGGTTTTGAGACCTTGGTTGAAGCCGGGTATGCGCCGGAAATGGCCTATTTTGAATGTCTCCACGAAGTGAAGCTGATCGTTGATTTAATCTACGAAGGCGGCATCGCCAACATGCGCTACTCTATCTCCAACAATGCTGAGTATGGCGACATTTCACGCGGACCGCGCATTGTTACCGATGCCACTCGCGCTGAAATGCGCAAAATTCTGCATGAAATTCAGATAGGGGAATACGCTCGCGAATTTATTCTAGAAAATCGTGCTGGCGCGCCCATGCTTAAGGCCAGCCGTCGCCTCGCATCCGCTCATCAAATCGAGATGGTAGGCGCAAAACTGCGCGACATGATGCCGTGGATCAAGAAGAATAAGCTGGTTGATCAGACAAAAAATTAGCTGGGACTGGGGAACGTCTGAATAAACGTAGGTCGGGCTAGCGCAGTCCAACGTGACAATTAACTCCTTTCCGTACTCGTGCCCTGTCAGCATAGAAATATCCGCATTGCATTCCGGCTAATCATTGCATTCATACCGAAAGACAAAAGGCATGCAAACGTCTGCAGCTTCACGTCGGTTTACACTGCGTTGTCCGGCTACCGCCTACTACCGCCGCTGATTTCGGCGTTCCCTCAACATTCACCACTGTTTACCAGTGGTCCATAACGGTTTAACATGCATCGGTCTCCTTCCGTACTGCACAAATAATGCATGATCCTCACCTGCCGCGCCTCATGCTCAAATCCAAGCTGCGACGGCGAGGCATTTATTTGCTTCCCAACCTGTTTACCACCGCCGCGCTGTTCGCCGGTTTTTATGCCATCGTGCAGGCAATGAATGGGCGTTTTGAACATTCCGCGGTATCGATTTTCATCGCGATGGTGCTGGATGGGCTGGATGGGCGGGTAGCGAGACTTACTCACACGCAGAGCGAATTTGGGGCGGAATACGATAGCCTGTCCGACATGGTTTCTTTCGGTGCCGCTCCCGCGTTGGTGATATACGAGTGGGCCTTGAAGGGCATGGGCAAGTGGGGCTGGATTGCGGCTTTTATTTATTGCGTTTGTGCCGCGCTGCGCCTGGCACGTTTCAATACCAATATAGAAACGGTGGATAAGCGGTTTTTTCAAGGACTGCCCAGTCCCGCTGCTGCCGCGTTGATTGCAGGGCTCGTCTGGGTGATGCTGGATTTCGAAATAGCAGGGCCGGATATCAGGTGGCTCGCCTGGTGCATTACACTGTTCGCCGGTCTGACAATGGTTAGCAACATCCCCTATTACAGCGGCAAAGAGATCAATCTGCGCAAAAGCGTGCCGTTTATCACGGTTCTATTGCTGGCGCTGTTCTTTTTTGTGGTGATTCCAAGTCATCCGCCGGTCGTGCTGTTTTGCCTTTTTTTTCTTTATGCCGTTTCCGGTTATTTCATGTGGATGTGGCGGCTGATCAAAAGAAAAAAAACGAGCGATGGGCAACAACCTTGACGACGTCCTTCAATACCCAGGCTTTGACAGAGCGCCCTGCGTGGAAAGCGCTCGAAGAACATTACCAGGCAATCCGGGATTTGCATCTAAGGCAGTTTTTTGCTGATGATCCCAAGCGGGGAGAGCGCTTCACGGCGGAAGCCGCGGGGATTTACCTTGACTACTCAAAAAATCGAATTACCAGCGAAACGCTCCGGCTGCTTATGCGACTTGCCGGGGAATGCGGGCTGCGTGAACGCATTGATGCAATGTTCGGGGGTGAAGAGATCAATTCGACGGAGCAGCGTGCGGTGCTTCATACTGCTTTGCGCGCACCTGAGAGTGAGCGAATTTTCGTCGATGGTATCGACGTCGTACCTGAGGTGCATGCGATGCTTGATCGAATGGCCGCGTTCGCTAACCAATTGCGCAGTGGCCAGTGGCAAGGATATATGGGCACCCGCATTCGCAATATCGTTAACATCGGTATTGGCGGCTCAGATCTTGGCCCGGTAATGGCCTATGAAGCGCTGCGCCATTACAGCTTGCGTAACATGCGCTTCCGCTTCGTATCCAACGTGGACGGCACCGATTTTCACGAAGCTACCGCCGCCCTAAACCCCGAAGAAACGCTTTTCATCATATGCTCGAAGACCTTTACCACGACCGAAACGCTTGCCAACGCACATGCGGCTCGTAAGTGGGTACTGGATAAACTTGGCGATGTTCGAGCCGTGCGCAAGCACTTCGTTGCTGTCTCAACCAATGCAGAGGAAGTGTCAAAATTCGGCATCGACCCCGTCAATATGTTCGGATTCTGGGAATGGGTAGGCGGACGTTATTCAATGAACTCGGCAGTTGGCCTCTCGACCATGGTTGCGATCGGACCCGAGAATTTTCGCGCCATGCTGACAGGTTTTCACATAATGGACCAGCATTTCCGCACCGCGCCCTTCGAGAAAAACTTGCCTGTACTCATGGGGCTGCTCGCGATCTGGTACAACAATTTCTTCGATGCTCAGACAACTGCTGTGCTGCCTTATGACCAATACCTGAAGCGGTTTCCGGCTTATCTTCAGCAATTAACAATGGAGAGCAATGGCAAACACGTTACGCTGGATGGCGCGCGCGTTAACTACCAAACATCGCCCATCGTTTGGGGCGAACCCGGCACCAACGGTCAGCACTCGTTCTATCAACTCATCCATCAGGGTACGCGGCTGATCCCATGTGACTTCATCGGCTTCTGCAAGGAGCTGAAACCCTTGGGTAATCATCATGATCTATTAATGGCGAATCTGTTCGCTCAGACCGAGGCATTGGCGTTCGGCAGGACCGAGGATGAAGTGGCAGCGGAGGGCACCCCAGGCTGGTTATGCCCGCACCGGAGCTTCGAAGGAAATCGCCCCACCAACACGATTCTCGCCGAGCGCCTGACACCTCGCTCGCTTGGAACATTGGTCGCCCTTTACGAACATAGCGTCTTCACCCAAGGCATCATCTGGAATATCGATTCATTCGATCAATGGGGCGTGGAACTTGGGAAGGCTCTGGCGCAGCGTATTATTCAGGAATTAGAAAGCCCAAGCGAGCCCGTATTGAAGCATGACAGCTCGACGAACGCGCTGATGCGGCGCTACAATCGGTTTAAAAAGACGCAATCATGAGCATCGGCTATGTCGGCTATGCAGGCCCGCGCTACTTTTAGCTTGCGGCCATCGATTTCTACGTAACAAGCATGTCCGGCCACAAGTCGCCGCTGGTTGAGGAGGAATACGATAAGTATCGACCGCAAATGATTATCGCGACAGCATGCTGCCGCCAAACATTCTGATGCGCGTCGCTTTGGATTTGAGCCTGGACATGTGTTACCGCGGCCAGAGAACAAATTGCACGTAATACTTCAAACAGATCAGCCTGGCGCATAAAAATCATCTCCCATCTTGCTTCCGGAATTGTCACAGCGAGGCCCCATGCTTACTCAAGAAACGATGAGGAAAATTAGTCCCTTTGCGGGAAAACCTGCTCAGCGAGCGATGCTGCTGGATGTCCCCAAACTTGTTACCGCATACTACACGCGAATTCCAGATTGGACCGAGCCGGCCCAAAGAGTAGCGTTCGGAACCTCGGGGCATCGTGGCTCAGCATTCGAAACAAGCTTCAATGAATGGCACGTACTTGCTATAACCCAATCAATTTGCCAATACCGCAAACAACACGACATCAGCGGGCCATTGTTTTTGGGCATCGACACGCATGCGCTTTCCGAGCCGGCCTACGCCAGCGCGCTCGAAGTCCTGGCCGCCAATGGAGTCGAAGTCATGCTTGCGGCAGGTGGTGAATACACTCCCACTCCCGCAGTTTCCCACGCAATACTCACTTACAACTGCCGCCGGACGGAAGGACTCTCGGATGGGATAGTCATTACTCCTTCCCACAACCCTCCTGAGAGCGGTGGTTTTAAATACAATCCGCCAAACGGTGGCCCGGCAGGTGTGGACGTCACCGCCTTGATCGAGTCCATGTCTAATCAGTTCCTTAAACATAAGCTCGTGGGGGTGAAAAGAAAGCGTTTTGAGAAGGCTTTGCGCGCCCCTACAACGCACCAGCATGACTTTCTCAACGCTTATGTGAGCGATCTTGACAGGGTGATCGACATGAATGCAATTCGCGGAGCGGACCTCACCATGGGCGTTGATCCCCTCGGCGGTGCTGGAGTGCATTACTGGGCTGCGATCGCCGAGCACTATGGTCTGAACCTGATAGCTGTAAACGAAGTGGTTGATCCGACCTTCCGTTTCATGACAGTCGATTGGGACGGCCGGATTCGCATGGACCCTTCCTCCCCTTACGCCATGCAAGGATTAATCGATTTGAAAGATCGCTTCGGCATTGCCTTCGCCTGCGATACCGACCACGACCGTCATGGGATCGTTACCCGGAGTGTGGGCCTGCTGCCGGCGGACCATTACCTTTCCGTCGCTATTCACTACCTCTTCCAGAACCGCCCGGAATGGGGCAGGGAAGCAGCGGTGGGCAAAACCGTGGTTAGCAGCCAAATGATCGACCGGGTGGCTAGAAAGCTCAACCGGCAGCTTTATGAGGTGCCGGTTGGCTTCAAATGGTTTGTTGAGGGGTTGCGCGATGGCTCGCTCGGTCTTTGCGGTGAAGAAAGTGCTGGCGCTTCTTTTCTTCGTCTCGATGGCACAGTTTGGACAACAGACAAGGATGGAATTATTTCGGCGCTGCTGTCCGCGGAGATCACGTCGCGCATGGGCCGCGATCCCGGTGAAATATACCGTGAGCTTGAGCGCGAACTTGGCGAATCTGTTTCAAAACGCATCGACGCGCCAGCCACGCCGCTGCAAAAGGGAATTCTGGCGAAACTCTCCCCGCAGCAGATACGGTCCTCGGATTTGGTCGGCGAGAAAATTCAGGCTATTCTCACGCAGGCGCCGGGCAACGATGCGTCTTTCGGCGGTCTCAAGGTGATTGCCAAAAACGGTTGGTTTGCGGCACGACCTTCCGGCACCGAGGACATCTACAAAATTTATGCCGAGAGCTTCCTTGGAACAGACCATCTAAACTGTATCCTTGAGGAAGCGCAAGCAATGGTCGGCGACGCGCTTGCGACAGCACCGAACGTAAGATTGGCAGACCCGGCAAGTTTGCCTGAAAATTTCCAGTAAAGTGCAGGTGGAAGCGTGGTTCTGCGCGATGCCAGCGTTTAGTCACAGCCGGAGCAGTGCCGGCCTCTCCAATGCTTCCGGAATCTCGTGGTTTTTGCATTCCCGGCACTGAATATAAAAGCTAATTCTTAACTGCAAGGAGGACCGAGATGCAACTTGGAATGGTCGGGCTAGGACGCATGGGGATTAACATGACGATTCGCCTGCTGAGAGCCGGGTGCGAATGCGTGGCATTTGATCCTCGCGCTGAAGCCGTTCAGGAACTTCAGTTGCAAGGCGCCATCGGCGCAACCTCGCTTGAGGAGTTGCTCGCCCGGCTGGCTAAGCCGCGTGTCGTATGGTTAATGGTTCCAGCAGCCGCGGTTGATGAAATTCTTTCAAAACTGGTATTGATCGCCGACGCGGGCGACACCATTATCGACGGCGGCAACTCTTACTACCGTGATGATATAAGGCGGAGTGCGGAGTTGGGCTCCAGGGGAATTCATTACCTCGATGTTGGAACGAGCGGTGGCGTTGCCGGCCGTGAGCGTGGGTACTGTTTGATGATCGGCGGCGAGAAGGAAATCGCCCAGCGCCTCGACCCCATCTTTGCTGCTCTCGCACCGGGCGTTGGTGTAGTTCCACGCACATTCGGCCGTCACAGGCGTGACAGTACAGCCGAGCATGGATACCTGCATTGCGGGCCGCACGGGGCCGGGCATTTTGTCAAGATGGTCCATAACGGAATTGAATATGGCCTTATGGCGGCTTATGCCGAAGGTCTGAATATCCTTCACAGCGCAAACGCCGGCAAACGAGCGCGTGATACAGATGCCGAGACAGCACCAATGCGCAATCCGGAATTTTATCAATACGAGCTGGATCTTCCGGAAATTGCCGAAGTTTGGCGTCGAGGCAGCGTTGTGGCGTCCTGGCTGCTTGACCTGACGGCGGAAGCACTGGTTGAGGATGCCGATCTCACCAAATTCTCCGGACGCGTGTCGGATTCGGGCGAAGGACGCTGGACAACGTTGGCGGCGGTCGATGAGGGCGTGCCAGTGCCGGTAATCAGCGCGGCGCTCTTCAGCCGCTTCGAATCGCGGGGCAATGCCGACTATGCCGACCGGTTGCTCTCCGCAATGAGGAAGCGATTTGGCGGGCATGACGAGAAAAAAGGAGGGGACTAAGATGGATGGGGCTGAGACGGACACGGCTCATGGCAATGCGGCACCGTCCGATACATTGGTCTTGTTCGGTATAACGGGTGACCTCGCCCAAAAAAAAATCTTTCCGGCATTGTATGCGATGGTGAAGCAGGGCTCGCTCAACGTGCCGGTGGTCGGGGTCGCTTCCAGGGATTACAGCCTGGTGCAACTTCACGACATGGCAACTGCGGCCGTAACGAGGTCGGGAAAGCTTGATGACCGGAATGCGCTTAGCCATCTTCTTTCCCTGCTTCGATACGTAAGCGGCAATTTCAATAGCCCGGACACCTTCAAGGCGCTTAAGCAGGCACTGGGCGACGCCCAGCGCCCGGCACATTATCTCGCTATTCCGCCTTCTCTTTTCACTACCGTCATAAAGGGCCTCGGCGCTGCGGATTTGGCCGCCCATGCGCGTGTCATCGTCGAAAAGCCGTTTGGACGCGACCTCGCCTCGGCGCAAGATCTCAATCGCGTTGCCCGGTCGGTCTTCCCGGAAGGGTCGATTTTCCGTATTGATCACTTCCTCGGAAAGGAATCGATCATGAATATTCTCTATTTCCGCTTCGCCAACTCGTTCCTTGAACCGATCTGGAACCGGAACTACGTGGCAAGCGTCCAGATAACACTGGCCGAGGATTTTGGCGTCGAGGGCCGCGGCGGCTTTTACGAATCCGCAGGCTGTCTTCGCGACGTGATTCAGAATCATCTTTTCCAGATTGTTGCACTACTTGCGATGGAACCTCCTCCCTACACAGGTTTTGGGTCCGTTCAAAGCGAAAAAATTAATATTTTTCAGGCCATGCGTCCGTTGAAACCGGAGGATGTGGTGCGTGGTCAATATGCCGGCTATCGAAAGGAAGCAGGCGTGGCAAGAGATTCGGATGTTGAGACGTTCTGTGCTTTGCGTCTTTTTATTGACTCCTGGCGCTGGGAAGGCGTGCCGTGGTATCTGCGCTCAGGCAAATTTCTGGCTGAGACGGCCGCTGAAGTTATTGTCCAGTTAAAGCCGCCGCCGCAACGGCTTTTCGCCGACTCGGGCCCGGAGACCTGCGGGGCCAACTATTTGCGCTTCCGGCTTTCTCCCATCTCCGCCATTGCTATTGCCGCGCGGGTCAAACAGGCTGGAAAAGAGTTTATTGGCGATCAGCGAGAACTCTGCCTGGTTGAAGAACGTTTTGGACGCGAGTCGCCTTACGAACGGCTTTTGCATGACGCCATGATCGGCGATGAAGCACTATTTACCCGTGAAGAAGCGGTAGAGGCCGCCTGGACAGCGCTCGATCCCGTCCTTAAAACACATCATCGGGTTCTCCCCTACAAACGCGGGAGCTGGGGACCCAAAGCGGCGGACGCGCTGATCGCGGCAGATGGTTGCTGGCACAACCCGAAGTCAGGAATATGATACAACTGTGATAACTTCCTATTGACCTATTAATAGTAGCAATTGACTTAGGCCGCTATGGCGACTTAACGAATTTTTAACATTTACGCGACGCTTTTTTCACACAACGCATGTTATTTTTGGATCGCATAGCGTCATTTCCTTCTTTCATCCTAAACCCCGTATTTTTTATAAGGACTTCACTATGAGTTTGTTATTGTCCCGATTTTTGCAATTAGTTTCGCTTTTTTCAGCCCTTTTCTTGGGTGGACTGCCCGCCGCACAGGCCACATTGGCCGATACTCCATTGGCAATGAAGCCGCAAAGCCCCATTGATATCCGCTCGGATAATGTAACTTTCGTAAAAGATTTGCCAGCACTGGAATTTAATTTCAGCTCCAACACGGCACTGGATGTCATCAATAACGGTTCTCCCGATGCGGAAAAAACCGTCAGAGCCAATGTTCCAGTCGGCGCGGGAACCTTGACACTTTTTGGGCATGAATGGGACTTGGTTCAGTTCCACTTCCATACGCCTTCGGAGCATACATTGAACGACCATGCGTCCGCCTTAGAGATGCACCTAGTATTCGGCGATGCTGCCGACCAGCTCCTTGTGGTCAGCCGATGGATCGAATCAGGCAGCTTTAATAGCGCGCTTGACCCAATTTTCTCGCACTTACCCCAAACCACCACCGACCATCTTGCCGTCAACCCATTCGATCTGAACACGCTTCTTCCGAGCAGCTTACAGTCATTTCGGTACACCGGTTCGCTCACTACGCCACCCTTCACGGAAGGTGTAAGATGGATTCAGCTAGCTCAACCGTTAGATTTGTCGCAGGGTCAAATTAATGCCTTCCATTCACTTTTTCCCCAAGGTGATGCAGGCGATACTCAATTGCTCAACGGCCGCGTGATACTAACCGATGTACCCGGATTCACCTCAGCCGTTCCGGAACCTGAAATCCATGCCATGCTGCTGTTCGGACTGGGCCTGATAGGTTTTGTCGCAAGCCGCCAAAATAGATGGCATTCAGCCAAATCCGGGGTTCTTCGGATACCTACCGCATAGGTCCCAAAACTGAGCTTCTTTATGCTGACGCACCATCACGGAATGCTTATTGACCTGATGGTGCACGCCGCTATTTGTTCACGATTTGTTCGTGTAGATAGCCCTGTTCTTGTTTAACCCTCCTCTCATTCGTAAAGAGCGTAGGTACGGGGTGCCGGGTTATTGCTGGTGTAATTTTTCCCACCCGAACTCACATCCATATTATATTTTCGCCTAGACCTAATCTGATAGATCATATTTTATCGGTTGAGCTTCCGGGCTATTTGTTCTGCGTATCTTTGTGCGTATCTTTGTGCGCATCTTTGTGGCAACTGATTAAGTGCCAAGCCCGCGTCCGTTTCCGCCGAGTTTGAGCAGTCCCAGTATCAGTCTTCACGTGTTTTAATACTGCTACCAACTTATCGGACTTGAACCTAAGTCCGGCAGTTGATCGGATGTCTCTTTCATTTTTTCAGTTCGGCACCATAGCCGCAAAGTCTTTTTTCGTCATTGACCTTCACCTCTTTGGTGAGCCCACTCGCAGTCTTTTGACTTGAAGAATCGAAGTAGAAAGTGCCTGGACGAGGACAGATTTTGAAGAGCTTGAAAACCAATAGTTGTTCTATTGGCTGAAAGCGGCAAATCTGCGCTGGCCAGGCGCTTTGCAGCCCGATTTCTTGTAAATCCCAAGGCTACTACGTGCATTACGGCAGGCAGCAACAATTCTAGTGTGCTCCAGCGCACAGACCCTGCGCCCCCTCATATTGTTACATCAAAACCTGACCAAAGGAATACGAAGGTGTAAATTGAGCGGAGTACCGCGT
>JALYOY010000078.1 GCA_030856655.1 Pseudomonadota bacterium
TGCCGGCAGCCCGATCCGGCGCATCGGCTATGAACAATGGTTGCGCAATCTAGCCGTAGGATTAGGCAACGCACCATCGTCCCAGGCAGTAACTGATGCATTGCAGGCGCGGCGTGACGACGGTTCACCTTTAGTGCGTGAACATGTGCAATGGGCATTGCGGCGGCATGCATGAGTTGCCATGAGTCTGGCCGATTAAGGTATCGAAGGCTATTGTCGTAGCGGGAGAAGAATGAAGGCAATGCTGCCGGCTCATACCTGTAGTATCTTACAGCTATTCAAAGACGTCATTATACTTTCTAATTAGCTTAACTATCTGGTTGCGCTGGCAGCGGCAACCAGCTCGTATTGGTATCGTTGGCCGTGTGCTTAGAAGCTCCGTTCAATTATTGAAGACTTATTTAACGATTTGATCTGGATAAGCGTGTAAACATCAGCCTGGAAGAGCTGGCAAGGGAGTGACCGAACGTAAACTCTCTCATGGAGTTTAGTGGCTCATGCCCGAGGTGTACTAAAGTCCAATTTGTTCCCGCTGCTGAACTTGATAAGATTCGGATATGTTTATGCCAGAAAAAAATTTAACTTCAATAAGGTTGTTTATGAGGAGTTTCAGTTCGATGGGTCAATTCCCATTCGATTCCGAAACCGGAGCATGTACGGCATCCGCCGATATGGCGTAAAATGGTATTATGGCACGCAAAAAAGTCGGGAGCGGTGCCATGGAGTGGGTCAGATGTCATCCTGAACTCGAATTAATATCGTCTTGACAGAGGCATTTACTTGCTGCATCTTTATTTCCATCAATAGTTGATTGCCTCTGCGTGATCCTATGCATCTTCAATAAACACAAAAAGGAAATTCAGTGAACGCTCCATATATCAGTGCCATAAAATGGCTGGCTTGTTTTGCCGTCGTATTTCCTATCCTCTCTCTTGGCGGCTGCAAAACGTATCCGTCTCTACCTGTTAATGAAAAGCATCTCGCGCACGATTACCTTATCGGTCCAGGCGACAACGTCGATATTATTGTCTGGCGCAATCCGGAAGTCTCCATGACGGTACCCGTTCGTCCGGATGGAAAAATCACAACTCCTCTGGTGGAGGATCTGGCAGCCAGCGGAAAGACGTCAACACAATTAGCGCGAGACATCGAAGAAGCATTGTCCAAGTATATTCAGCAGCCAGTTGTAACGGTTGTCGTGACACAGTTTATTGGACCCTATACTGAGCAAATTCGGGTCATAGGCGAGGCTGCCAGACCTCAGGCCCTCCCGTATCGTGAAGAAATGACACTGATGGATGTCTTGATTGCAGTGGGTGGTATTACGGAATTTGCCGCTGGCAATAAGGCCAGAATCATCCGTAGCATAGATGGGAAACAGCAACAGTTTAGCGTCCGGTTGGATGACCTGGTTAGAGATGGCGACATATCCGCTAACGTACCCATGCGTCAAGGCGATGTGCTGGTCATCCCAGAAAGCTGGTTCTGATTTTTGCTGCAATCATATGCTTTCTTACTTTGGTCTATCCCGGGTGTTCTAAGATGTTTTATACACGTCAATATTTTCCTTCCCAATGTCTTATGTGAGCGATGCAAGGTTTGATTCGCTCGGATGTTTGAATCCCAAAGAAGACCAAAGAGGGCATCCGGGACTTTACCTGAACGTAATTACACCGCTTTTTCACAAGGGTTTGATTAATAAACGTGAGTTCGTGGCGGACGGGTGCATTTTTTACCCGATTTGCAAACCCTGCAACCATCTCGCAAGTTTTAAAACGTGTGGAACAGGAAGCAAAATAATAATGCGGAGTGGAGAGAATGGGAGAGTCGTTCCATCTCCAGGATCAAGGAACCGCGAATCCGTACTCCGACAACTTCATCTCAACCAAAGCCCGGTATTTGTAAGGAACGTTTGACAAGATGGAGGAACTGACAACCCAGCTGTTTATTTACCTTAAAGGGGTATGGAAATATCGCTGGATCGCATTGGCCGGCGCCTGGGTTATTGCCATCGCAGGATGGTTTATCGTTTACAGTATGCCAGACGATTACCAAGCCTCGGCAAGGATTTACGTAGACACACAAAATGTCTTAAAACCATTAATGGCGGGCATGACGATTTCTCCCGATCTGCAACAGCAGGTATCTATCATGAGCCGTACCCTGATTAGTCGCCCAAACGTGGAAAGAGTCATGCGCATGGTCGATCTGGATATTAAAGCCAAAGATATGAAGGATCAGGAGAAGCTTGTAAAAAATCTTATGGATAAAATCAAGCTCGGAACGACTGGGCGGGATAATCTCTTTACAATCCATTACAACAATCAAAATCCAAGGCTCGCCAAAGACGTTGTTCAATCTTTATTAACCATTTTTGTCGAGGGAGGCCTCGGAGATAAAAAGAATGACTCGTCTTCGGCAATTCGTTTCATCGATGAGCAGATCCAGAGTTATGAGGATAAGTTGATCGCAGGGGAAAATAACCTCAAAGCATTCAAACAGAAGAACATCGGTATGATGCCCCAGCAAGGCAGTGATTATTATTCGCAGTTATCCTTGGCGGCAGAAGATCTCAACAAAACAAGGTTGGAGCTACGCGAGGCCGAACAGGCTCGCGACGCAATCAAGCGGCAAATCACCGGTGACGAACCCATTCTCATGGTGGAACAGGGCGACTCAGCCTCACCCATGGTCAATGTAGAACTTGATTCCCGTATCCAGGCGCTGCACAAAAACCTGGATGCTCTTATGCTAAACTTTACTGAATTACATCCCGACATCATTTCGACGAAGCGCCTGATTACGCAACTCGAGGAGCGCAAAAAAGACGAAGCCAAGCTCATAAAACCCAGCGCTGATCCCGGAAAAAATTATAGTCCCATGCTGCAGCAGCTTAATGTGGCACTAGCGGAGGCCGAAGCCGGAGTGGCCTCCATGAGTGCTCGTGTGGAAGAATATACTGCCCGATACAATCGCTTAAAATCTCTGAGCAATGCAATACCACAAGTGGAAGCAGAGCTTGCTCAACTCAATCGTGATTATCAGGTAAACAAATCCAATTACGAGAAACTTCTTGAACGTCGCGAATCCGCGAAGATATCAGGTGAATTGGGCTCTGCTGCCGACTTGATGTCATTTAGGATTATTGACCCCCCGACGGTGCCGGACGCACCTGCCGGGCCTGACCGAAGCAAACTGTTTTCCATTGTATTTCTCGGAGCCCTGCTGGGGGGAGTTGGGATAGCGTTCGTCGTAAGCCAGATTCGGCCTACATTTCATAGTCAGACTAGTCTACGTGAAGTAACCGGTAGGCCAATATTAGGCTCAATTCCCATGATCTGGACCAATCAAGAAAAAATAAAGCGCAAAAAGCGTCTCTACGCCTTCGGCTTTTCGTTACTATCGTTGTTAGGTTTATATGGGGGATTGATGGTAAAGGTCGTTTAACCGGCGCTTTCATAATTTGACCTGCTCTTGCTTGCCTTATTGACCATATGGAAGATTTTTTTTATATCGCAACTGATTGTCCCCGTTGGGTTCCTGCTGCAACGTGCCGATCTCTGCAAGACGGCCAGGCATGAGATATAGCGTTTTGCTGCAAAGTCCGCTGTCAGTTAAATAAGGATTCTCGGGAGTGGCACTTATTGCTTGAATTTACAAAATCCCAGGTGATCGTTTTGACTGTTTTATGAAACGTCCGTAACCAAACACATTAATATGCGCGAATTACAAGCGTTTGACGCATTATGCTAGCGAAACCCAATTAGATTTATCGGAGAAAGCGTGAGCATCATTGAAAAAGCTGCAGGTAGGCTTGAAAAAGAAGGAAAGGTTAGCGCCAAGCAGCTATCACCTAGTGTTTCCATGAGCCCAGACCGGACAGTCGCCTTGGAAAATGGCACTCCGAGGAACGAGACTCCCAGGAATGAGACTCTTAGGAATGAAACTCTTAGGAATGAGGCCACCCAAAGTCTTCCGCCAGATCCTGTCGCGACTTCGGTTCCGACGACAAAGCGAATTACGCTCAATCTCGCCAAAATGCGTCAGTATGGAATTGTCACGCCCGACGAGGGAAGAACGCAAATTGCTGAACAATTCCGGGTAATCAAACGGCCATTGCTCACCAATGCGTTCAGTAAGGGCCCGGAAATGATCAAGAATGGCAACTTGATTATGGTGACCAGCGCGCTCGCAGGCGAAGGAAAGAGTTTTTGCACGGTCAACCTTGCAATGAGCATCGCGATGGAAATGGATCGGACGGTCTTGCTGGTGGACGCTGATGTGGCCCGTCCTTCGATGCCAAAAATTCTGGGATGCGGAACAGAGAGAGGTTTGCTCGATATTCTTCTCGATGAAAAGCTTGATTTGGCGGACGTTTTGATTAAAACGGATATCGAGAAGCTTACTCTCCTCACGGCGGGAAGGCGTCACTCTCATTCAACCGAACTACTGGCAAGCCAAAGCATGGGCGCCTTATTAAAGGAGCTTGCACAACGTTACGCGGATCGTGTTGTTATTTTTGACTCTCCCCCGCTGCTACTGACCAGCGAGGCGCGGGTACTGGCAAGCCAGATGGGGCAAATTGTTTTAGTGGTAGAGGCTGAAACAACGTCACAACAGACAGTTAAGGAAACGCTGCGTCAGATCGAGTCGTGCGATGTCGTAAATCTGATCTACAACAAGGCCAGGTCATTCTCGGGCGGAGAATATTATGGTAGCTATTACCATGAAAGTGCCTGAGAACAAAAACCGGCGCAGAGCGTTATTTCCCGCCGTTTATTCTGCCGCCACAGCTATGTTGCTACTGTCGTCCTATTCCTATGGGCAGGCCCAGCCTCAACTTGCACCGTCCCTGCTGGCCCCGTCCTTACTGACCCAGCCCCAACTGGGCCAGCAGGGACGCGACATACCTGCTGAGGCCGGGTGGAGAATCCTGCCACGATTGAATCTGAGAGAAACCTACACCGACAATGTGAGATTGCGGTCGGAGGAAGATGCAAGGGGCGATTTCGTTACGCAGGTCAATCCTGGCATATCAATAGTTGGCACAGGGCCTCGCTTTGTTATGAATGCCAATTACACCATGAATAATCTCTTCTACGCGGAACAGAGCAACCTCACCAGAACCAGGCACCAACTGAATGCCACAGCAACTGGCGAACTGATTCAGAATCTCTTTTTCGTGGATGGAAGAGCCACAAGCGCACAGCAAAATGTCTCCCTGCTGGGCGCGCAGGCAATCGACAACGTCAATGTCACAGGCAATCGGGCTGACATAAGAACTTATACTGTCAGTCCTTATTTGCGCCATCGTTTCAAGGATTTTGCTTCAACCGAGCTCCGCTACACTCATGGCATAGTCGAGTCAAGTGCAAATGGGCTTCGCAACAGCCAGAGAGACGGCTACCAGTTCGCTCTGAATAGTGGCGAGGCCTTTAGAACACTCAACTGGGGCGTTAATTATAGTAACCAGATGATCCATTTCGATCGTAGTGACCGGACCATCGAATTAGAACGATCTACCGCCAACCTTCGCTACCTGGTTACGCCGCAATTCGGCCTGACGGCGACAGGAGGTTACGAAAGAAATAGTTTTATTTCAATCAGGGGGAACCCGTCGAGTCCTACCTGGACAGCCGGGTTTACGTGGCAGCCAAGCGAAAGGACAAGCGTTGTCGCAAATGCCGGGCAACGATTTTTTGGCGACACCTATTTTGCCGAGGCAAGGCATCGCACCCGTTTAACCGCCTGGAATCTGAGCTACATTGAAGATATTACAACCTTTAACCAGCAGGCTGGGCTTGGCTCCTCAGTCAACACGGCGGGCTCCTTGAATCAGCTTTTGAATCCAGGTGCTAGTCCCGGGAACATTCAACCCAATACCGATTTTTTCCTCGGGCAGGGTCTTTCGGGCGACCCTCTCAACTTCTTGACCAACCGGCTCTTCCTGCAAAAGCGTCTGCAAGCGTCGGTAGCCATGAACGGGGTGAGAAATACGCTCTTTTTCAGAGTTTTCAATATGTCACGCCAGGCATACACAGCCGAAGATGTAGACCTCGACCTGGTTGGAGCAGGAAACCTGGCTTTACTCAGGCATACAAAGCAGACCGGCGCCAGCGCCTTATGGAGTTATAGAATTTCTCAGCGCACTACCACCAATCTCAGCGCCCAATTCACAAGATTCCGGTTTCTTTCTACCGACAGGGTGGACGACCTCAAGATAATCAGGCTTAACGTAACCAGGCAATTGCACCAAGCCCAGCCTAATCTGAACGGCATGATTGAATTGCGGCATAATCAGCGCGATTCCAGCCAAGCCGGGGCCGATTATCGGGAGAACGCTATCACGGCCTCCCTGAACATGAGTTTTTAGCGGGGTAGACAAATGTACGCGTCATACTACGGCCTAAGAGTCAAGCCGTTCCAACTGAAACCCGACCCGAATTTTTTCTTTGGCAGCAGAGGCCACAAACGCGCCATGGCCTACCTTGAATATGGACTCTCCCAGGGTGAAGGCTTTATCGTCATTACTGGCGAAGTGGGCGCGGGCAAAACTACACTGATGCGCAATCTTTTTCGCAAACTGGAGTCTGAGAAAATCCTTGCCGCGCAAATAGTCAATACCGATCTGGACTCGGGCGATACATTAAGAATGGTAGCCGCAGCTTTTGGATTGCCGTATGAAACCTTCGGTAAGGCTTCCTTGCTAATCGGTCTGGAACAGTTCTTTCGTCAATGTGATCAACAAGGGAAGCGCGCACTTTTGGTGGTGGATGAGGCGCAGAATCTTTCTCCCCGCACTGTGGAAGAGTTGAGAATGCTTTCCAATTTTCAAACAGACGAGAAACCGCTGCTGCAAACATTTCTGCTCGGCCAGCCGGAGTTCAGGAAAACTTTACTTAGTGGCGATATGCAACAACTCCGGCAAAGGGTGACTGCGACCTACCACCTGGGACCCATGGACTTGCCGGAAACACGATCTTATATTGAGCATAGGCTAAATACTGCCGGCTGGTGCGGAGATCCATCCTTTGATGAGGACGCCTTTGCCGCTATTTATGATTACACCGGCGGTATTCCCCGTAAAATTAACACATTGTGCGACCGCCTCCTGTTAATGGGCTGTCTTGAGAAATTGCATGCTTTCGGCAGTTCAGAGGTTGAAGAGGTCATACGTGATATTCAGCAAGAGTTTGATCCCATTGCGGCAGCCGGCACGCCAAGTGATGCGAATTCCGCGTCCGGGCTCGAGCGAGCAGCGTCTCCCGCCAGTCTGGAGAACATGAATGACCGGCTCGCCGGGTTGGAGGAATCCGTCGTCTCGTTGCTGAAACTGCTCAAGCAGATCCTCTCCCTATCTGGCGTAAACAAGAGCCTTCGGAAAGGCAAAGTTTAATGCGCATTTCTACGCTATGCGTTCAACCCGAAACTAACGTTCATATGCAGTCAGTGGCTGGAATCCTAGCGATAGCGGCGATTCATGGGCGGTTGGACAATGGCTGGCGGAACTAATTGCAGAACCGATTGTGCGTACCATACGCGAGGGCGGTCAAATGAATCCACCACCGATACGCAACGCAATGACTATCGATGTAGAGGACTATTTCCAGGTTTCGGCTTTTGCTTCTCATATCCCAAGGGAATCGTGGACATCCATACCTTGCCGGGTGGAGTTCAATATCGACCGTATTCTTGCTTTACTGGATGAGGATTGCACAAAAGCAACTTTTTTCACCTTGGGATGGGTCGCTGATCGTTATCCCGCCATGGTCAAGCGCATCGTCGCAGATGGCCATGAACTTGCCAGTCATGGTTGGGCTCATCATCGTGTTTCTGATCAAGAACCCCATGAGTTCCGTGATGATGTCGTCAAAAGCAAAGCTATTCTTGAGGATATTGGTGGTCAGGCGGTGCTGGGCTACCGCGCGCCGAGCTTTTCCATAGGCCGCAATAATCTTTGGGCCCTGGACGTGCTTGAAGAAGCCGGTTACCGCTACAGCTCCAGCATCTATCCCATTCAGCACGATCATTATGGCATGCCGGATGCCCCCCGCTTCGCCCATCATCCACGCGGCAATAATGGCTTGCTGGAATTGCCAATCACTACCATGCGTCTGTTCAAACGGAATTTTCCTGCTGGCGGCGGAGGCTATTTCCGGCTTTGGCCCTACCCCGTTTCGCGGTGGTTTCTGCAGAGGTTGAACCAGCTTGAACAGCGCTCGGCAATCTTTTATTTTCATCCTTGGGAAATAGACCATAAGCAGCCGCGCCAAAAGGGTATCAGCATGAAAACACGCTTCCGCCACTATTATAATCTTCATCGTATGGAAGCGCGGATTAAGGCTCTGACTCGTGACTTCGGGTGGGATCGCATGGATCGAATTTTTCTGGAATAAGGCGATGAGCGGTACCGTTGACGCATTCCAGGAGGATCGCACGAACTCGTCCCCTCAAGGAGACATGCCGTCCGTGCATGCTCTTCAGCCGCACGATATGAAAAGATGGGATGAATTCGTATCGGTTTGTCCGGAAGCTACTTTTTTCCATCGCGCCGGTTGGCAAACGGTCATCGAACGCGCTTTGGGCCATAAAACCTGGTTCCTCTATGCCGAATCCCGGGGGCAGATTCAAGGTGTACTACCCTTGGCGGAAGTTAATAGCCTTATTTTTGGTCATTCCTTGAGCTCCCTTCCTTTTTGTGTCTACGGTGGTATTGCCGCAATCTCGGAATCTGGCAGGATGGTACTCGACCGTGCAGCCCAAGCGCTTGCTTCGCGGTTGAAAAGTGATTATCTGGAATACCGGAACATGAAAACGCTGCATCCGGATTGGCCGGCAAAGGATCTCTATGTGACTTTTCGCAAAGCCATAGATCCGGAAGTAGAGCGGAACATGCAGGCCATCCCCCGCAAGCAGCGTGCAATGGTACGCAAGGGCATTAAGGCCGAACTGGAAAGTACCATCGATGAGGATATCGAACGTTTTTTTCTAGCCTATTCAACGAGCGTGCACCGCCTTGGCACGCCGGTCTTTTCTCAAAAATACTTCCGCCTTCTTAAGGAAATCTTCGCCGAGGATTGTGAACTTATGATCGTTCTCAAGGGGAAACGTACGATCAGCGGTGTGATGAGCTTTTATTTTCGCGATGAGGTCTTGCCCTATTATGGGGGCGGCACCGGCGAAGCACGGGACGTGGCGGGGAATGATTTCATGTACTGGGAGCTGATGCGGCGGGCATGTGAAAGGGGCTGTAAAATCTTTGATTTTGGACGCAGCAAGCGCAACACCGGCTCTTTCGATTTCAAGAAGAACTGGGGGTTCGAGCCGCAAGCGCTTCATTATGAATATCAGCTACATCGGGCCGGAGCGGTGCCTGATCATAATCCTCTTAATCCCAAATACCAGATCTTCATCAAAGCCTGGCAGAAACTACCTCTGCCGCTTGCCAATTTCATCGGCCCTTACATAGTAAGGAATCTGGGTTAGGCCAATGCAGGAACTTCTTTATCTCGTCCATCGAATTCCCTATCCGCCGGACAAAGGGGACAAGATCCGCTCTTATCACTTGCTCAAGCATCTGAGCCAACGCTATCGCGTCCATCTCGGAACTTTTATCGATGACGAGAAAGATCGGAGCTACCTCGGCAAAGTCAGAAGCCTCTGTGGCGAGACATACTTCGCCGACCTTCATCCCAGGGCTGCCCGTCTGCGCAGCCTTCAGGGCCTATTTTCCGGACAACCCCTCACCTTGCCCTATTATCGGGATAGGAATCTGCAGGCCTGGGTAAGCAGTGTGCTTGAAACAAAACCTATCAGAAATATTCTGGTTTTTTCCTCGGCCATGGCGCAGTACGTCAGCCACGCTGGAGCTGCTCGTCGGATAATCGATTTTGTGGATATCGACTCGGATAAATGGAGGCAATACGCAACGACCAAAACCTGGCCGATGAGCTGGATTTACCGGCGCGAATCACGGCTGCTGCTCGGCTACGAAAGGGAAATTGCCAAAAATTTTGACAGTGCGGCTTTTGTTTCCCAGGCAGAGGCCAGTCTGTTCAAGCAGCTTGCGCCGGAGGCTGCGTCAAAAGTTACTTACTTCAACAATGGTGTCGATGCGGACTATTTCTCGCCGCAAAATATTTACTGTAATCCTTATCCGGCTGATAGAAAAATTTTGGTCTTTGTTGGAGCTATGGATTACTGGGCGAACATTGATGCCGTGAACTGGTTTGCACGCAGTATCTTTTCCGCAATACGCGTACAGCTACCCGAGGTGGAGTTTCATATTGTCGGCGCCCGTCCTACGATAGAGGTAATGGCTCTGGCCGCCCTTCCTGGCGTCACGGTAACCGGATCAGTGCCGGACGTCCGGCCCTACCTCGCCCATGCATCCCTGGCAGTAGCGCCCCTACGCATCGCCCGCGGCATACAGAATAAAGTGTTGGAAGCAATGGCAATGGAAAAAGTCGTGATTGCCTCTCCGCAAGCAATGGAAGGACTACACGCCCGTCCCGGCCAGGAACTATTCGTCGCTAACGATGAAAGCGATTTTTCTCACCGGATTATTACCCTGCTGCAGAGCCAACCAAATCCGGCCATCGGTCGCGCTGCCAGGGCTCGCGTCTTGGAGGATTACAACTGGAAGAAAAGCCTGCGGCGAATCGACGCAATTCTTTCGCAGCCGCAAGTAATTTATACTAATAAAGACTGTTCGCATACCTTGCAGAATCAATTGGAATCCGCGGGAGACGATGTAGCATGAGTGCGCAAACCCCGCAAGAAACGACACGTCATTCCAGCGTAATGCTGGAGCAGCAGAACTTAAAGCTGGCTGCTCTGCTCACACTCGCCGCTGTAACGGCCATCCTGATCGGCTATCATAAAACTACCTGGTCCATGGTTTCCATCTGGGAACGGTCCGACACATTTGCTCATGGTTTTTTGATCCTTCCCTTCAGCGCTTATCTGATCTGGGGACAACGCAAGCATCTCAGCACACTTTTTCCTCAGCCCAACCCGTTGGCTCTGCTGGCGCTTGGGGGCTTGGGTTTCAGCTGGTTGCTGGCGACGCTCGCCAGCGTTCAGGTATTCGAGCAATTTTTGCTGATAACAATGATTCCTGCCGTGGTTTGGGCAATTTTGGGAAATCGAATGGTATGGGCGCTCGCTTTTCCTTTGGCCTATCTTTGGCTCGCCGTTCCTTTTGGCGAAGCGCTCATTCCGCCCCTCATAGACTTTACCGCCGACTTTACTGTAACGGCGCTACAGTTGACCGGCATCCCGGTTTACCGTGAAGGCGCTTTTTTTACCATTCCGAGCGGGAATTGGTCCGTGGTGGAGGCCTGCAGCGGCTTGCGTTATCTGATTGCATCTTTCACATTGGGTACCCTGTATGCCTATCTGACATACCGTAGTCTCGGGCGCCGCCTGACATTCATCGCTCTTTCGTTGATTGTGCCCATTATTGCCAATGGCATCCGTGCCTATATGATTGTAATGACCGGCCATTTGAGCGACATGCGTCTGGCTGTGGGAGTCGACCATCTGATCTACGGCTGGATATTCTTTGGCTTCGTAATGCTGCTGTTATTCTGGATCGGCTCGTTCTGGCGCGAGGATGGTAATGAATATGATGGGGTCAAGGCCGGCCCTCAGCATGAACCCAGTCTCAAACCAGACGGCAAGGTTTCACCAAAGAGCCCGATTTTCATCGCCGGCGCAGTCCTCGCTATTGCCTTAATCTGGCCGGCGTACGCGGCCTACCTGGAAAACATGGCTTCTCATAGCGCAGAACAGGAGATCGAAATTCCAGTTGTATCGGAAAAATGGCAAATCATTCCAGGCCAAGTCTCTGACTGGGAACCTACATACGTGGGCGCCGCTGCCCAGCTCCGCCAGCACTACCGGAACGGTGGTCGGTCGGTGGATCTTTACATCAGTTATTACCGCGACCAGCAGCAAGGAACGGAATTGATCAACTCCGGAAATGTACTCGTGCCGGAAATGGGATCTCATTGGTATAACGTCAAAGAAGGGACACGTCGTATATCTCTCGGTTCTCAGCAAGAGACCGTCAATCAGAACCAGCTGCACTCGTCCTCGGCAAAGTTGCTGGTATGGAGATGGTATTGGCTCGGCGAAGAGAAAACGGCTAACCCTTACCTGGCCAAGTTTATTCTCGCCAAGAATAAGCTTTTACGCAGGGGCGATGACGGGGCAGAGATCATCATCGCTACCCGTTACGAAGAGGTCCCAGATGAAGCTGTTCCAATACTTCAAGGTTTTCTCGGCGACATGATGCCAGCGATAACAATAGGGCTCCAGAATGCAGGCAATCGCTAGCCATCGGCAAAATGCGGTAAAATCTGCGGGAAGCGTTGAAGCGCCTCCCCTTATTGTCCATGTGATTCACCATCTGGGCGTTGGCGGCTTGGAGAACGGGCTGATAAACCTGATCAACCATATTCCGCCCGAGCGTTACCGGCACGCGATTGTTTGTCTCAAGGGTTACACGGACTTTCGGCGGCGGATCATCAGAGAGAATGTGGAAATCGTGGCGTTGAACAAGCGCGAGGGAAACGATTTCCGCCTTTACCTCAATCTCTTCAAGACACTTAGGCGTCTGAAACCCGATATCGTACATACGCGCAACCTTAATGCGATGGAAGGACAGGTTGTTGCGGCTGTTGCGGGAGCGCGCGCACGAGTGCACGGAGAACACGGGCGGGACATCTTCGATTTACATGGAAAAAACCGTAAATACAATCTCCTGCGCAAAGCAATCCGCCCTTTCGTGAGTCATTTCATCGCTGTCAGCAGGGATCTGGAAAGTTGGCTCGTCAATACGGTGGGTGCAACACCACATCGCATCAACCAGATCTACAACGGCGTTGACAGTAGGCGGTTTCACCCCCGCAATGGCTCTGGAGCCGGGCGTTTTGAAGGCCTGCCGGAAGGATTTTTTACGGAAAATACTTTCGTCATTGGCAGTGTAGGCAGAATGGCGGATGTAAAGAATTATCCCAGCCTGATTCAGGCGTTTCTAATGTTGCTGAAAGAAGAACCTGCCGCTCGCGAACAATTTCGGCTTCTGATAGTTGGCGAGGGAAATTCGCGGCAGGAATGCATCGGCATGCTGCGTGAAGCCGGAGCAGAAGCCCTTGCCTGGTTCCCGGGCGAACGTGCCGACATCCCGGAACTGATGCGCGCCATGGACCTTTTTGTGCTTCCCTCACTGGGTGAAGGTATCTCCAATACTATTCTTGAAGCGATGTCCACCGGCTTGCCAGTCGTGGCTACCAACGTCGGAGGAAATGTGGAATTGGTGAAAGATGGCCTCACGGGTGTGCTGGTTCCGCCGGGGGCACCGGCAACGATCATGGAGGCGATACTGCAGTATCATCGAAATCCCGATCTGATCGCCAAACACGGCAAAGCGGCGCGGCAACAGATTGAGGCCAGCTTCAGTATGGAAGCCATGACAAAAGGCTACCTCCAGGTCTATGACAAGGCTTTGCGCCTATAACAGCCGGAAAAAGGGAAAATAAGCATGTGTGGGATTGTTGGCCTGTTTGATACTCGCGGCAAAAAGGAAATCGACCGGCAATTGCTGGAACGCATGAACCAGATTCAAATTCATCGCGGGCCAGATGAAGGAGAACTGTATACGGAACCTGGCATGGGTTTCGGCCATCGCCGTCTTTCGATCATGGATGTTTCCAGCGGGCAGCAACCGCTTTTTAATGAAGATGGCAGCGTAGTCGTGGTTTTCAATGGCGAGATTTATAACTTTCAGGAACTCGCCAAGGAACTGGCCGCCTTGGGTCACACCTTTCGCACCCATTGTGATACCGAGGTTATCGTACACGCCTGGGAAGAATGGGGTGAGCGGTGCGTGGATCGTTTCCGCGGCATGTTTGCCTTCGGCTTGTGGGATCGTAACCGGGAAACCCTATTTCTTGCCCGTGACCGGCTTGGCATAAAACCACTTTACTATAGCTTGCTTGAAGACGGCACATTCATCTTCGCTTCCGAGCTCAAAGCGATCCTCGCTCATCCGGATTTTATCCGTGATATGGATCCCCAAGCTATCGAAGATTACTTTGCTTATGGCTATATCCCTGAGCCGAGGACAATATTCAGGCAGGCATTCAAACTTTCCCCGGCTCACACTTTGAAACTTCAAAGCGGCCAAGGCATGCCGCGGATAAGCCAGTACTGGGACGTGCCATTTACTCCGCACGATTTCATCAGCGTAGGCGAGGCGCAGGAAGAACTGATTGTCCGGCTACGCGAATCGGTAAAGATCCACCTTATGACGGAGGTACCCCTGGGTGCTTTTCTGTCTGGCGGGGTCGACTCCAGCGCGGTGGTGGCGATGATGGCCGACCTCATGGGAGAACCGGTCAATACCTGTTCCATCTCTTTTGGCGACCCCGCCTTCAACGAATCCCAATACGCGCAAAAAGTGGCTGATCGCTACCGCACCCAGCATAACGTAGAACAGGTAGATCAAGACGATTTCGACCTTATAGACAAGCTGGCTTATATATATGATGAGCCTTTTGCCGACAGTTCGGCCATGCCCACTTATCGGGTTTGCGAGCTAGCCAGGAAACGCGTAACGGTGGCATTATCAGGAGACGGCGGCGACGAAAATCTGGCTGGGTATCGCCGTTATCGCTGGCATCTTTATGAAGAGCGGACGCGGTCCATGCTGCCGCTTGGATTGCGCAAGCCCTTATTCGGTTTACTAGGGAATCTGTATCCCAAGGCTGACTGGGCGCCAAAGGTTTTGCGTGCAAAATCCACCTTTGAGGCGCTTGCCCGTGATTCCGTGGAAGGCTATTTTCACAGCGTTTCGATCATGAAGGACAGCATGCGTCAACGTCTGTTCAGTGCTTCCTTCAATCGCAGTCTTCAGGGATACCAGGCAGTGGAGGTGTTACGCGCCCATGCTGACAAATGCCCTGTAGAGGACCCCCTGTCCCGCGTGCAGTACCTGGACATGAAAACTTACCTTGTCGGCGATATCCTTACCAAGGTGGACCGGGCAAGCATGGCCCACGCTCTGGAGGTTCGTGTACCACTGCTGGATCATAAACTGGTCGAATGGATTTCCGGTCTCCCGGTTTCCTTCAAGCTGCGCGGTCACGAAGGCAAGTACTTGTTCAAGAGAGCTTTGGAACCCTACCTTTCCGATGACATTCTTTACCGCGACAAGATGGGATTTTCAGTACCGTTGGCGAGTTGGTTTCGCGGCCCCCTGCGCCAAAGAGTCAATGACGCATTGATGGGCCCAATTTTGGCCGATACCGGGATATTCAATAAGAGCTTTCTACAGGAGATGCTTGACCAGCATCAGTCGGGACGGCGTGACTATAGCGCTCCGCTTTGGACGCTGCTTATGTTCGAATCTTTTCTGCGTAATGTGCTTCATATGGAGCAGCCACGCTCGCGCAAAGATGATCTTAAGGTCGCATAACCAATTTGTTCCCAAAAAACGTTCTGCTGGACGAGACGGCGCAAAAGCTTGAATAGCCCAGCTTCATTTTTACCGCATACGACCAGGCGATCTGATCATTCCGCCAGACCTTTGATGGTTGCATTCTTACCGTTGATTAGATTTCAGAAGGTGCAATAAGATGCTTGATGTGTTTTTTACCGTTGACGTAGAGGTTTGGTGTGACGGATGGAACGATATTGACACCAAGTTTCCAAGTGCATTTCAACGATACGTTTACGGCCCTACGTCGAGAGGTAACTACGGCTTGCCATATCAGTTAGATGAGTTACGAGAGCATGGGTTGACAGGAGTATGCTTCGTTGAGCCCCTTTTTTCGACCCGGTTCGGGCTGGGCCCGTTATCTGAAATAATCGGTCTGGTTAGAGAGCGAGGTCATGAAATACAGCTGCATCTCCATACTGAATGGGTTGACGAGGCTATCGAACCCTTGCTTGAGAATATCACCGGCAAAAAGCAATTCCTGCGTTATTTTTCTCTACCAGAACAATCGATCTTGATCGACGCAGGCACAAAGTTGATTGAAGCAGCCGGGGGGCCAAGCGTAAACGCTTTTCGCGCTGGAAATTTCGGCTTCAACAGGGATACGCTTCGAGCACTTGCCACGAATCGCATTGCTTTCGATAGCAGTTACAACGCCACCATGTTTGGGCTGGATAGCGGAGTCAGTCCGGGAATTTCGCTTGTGGAGCCGGTTGAGTGTGAAGGCGTATATGAATACCCTATGACCGTTTTCGATAGTGGCACCCGTTCATTGCGGCATGCGCAGGTGACGGCCTGTTCGTGCCGGGAGATGGAAGGGCTGCTCTGGCAGGCACTGGAGTCCGAGCGTAAAG
>JALYOY010000084.1 GCA_030856655.1 Pseudomonadota bacterium
CAACGCGGCTTTGAAAAAAGAAAAAGGGTCGAGCAACCATTCATGACGGCCCGACGCGCTTTCGCTCACGATGTGAGGGTGCAATGCGTAACCCCCCCATGTGCCAACCGCAACCGGATGAAACAAATTAACCCCGTCGCTCAGCGTCAACCACACACTTTTGCCATCGGCAATACGGAGATCCGGCGTGCCGCTGCCCACGACTGGCGCTGCGCCTGGACGGCCCAGGCGCTCGTTGACATTGCCGAGTTGAAGTTTGTGCGTGGTCGCCTGCAATTCTCCTTGATAATCGATCAAGCTCCGGCATGCAACGCCTGCAGGTAAGTGACCCATGAACACCACCGGCAACCCTGAATCGACTTCGGATTTCAAACGCGCGCAGACACTCTCATAGCGGCCCCGGCTGTCTTCAGGCAACCAAGTGATAACACCGGCATACCGACCCACAAGCGGCTCGATGGGCAAGGTGATCTGATCGACATACCAATAGTCGAGCGCCAGGCCAAGGTATTCCAACGGCATTGCTGCATGCTTGAACATACCCTGATCCATTTGCTGTGAAGGCGTTCCGCTTATGACAGCCAGTAATTTGCGCGGAGCCAAACGCAGGCGGCCCTGCCCCAGCCAGGTTAGATCGCCGTTGGCAACCCAAGGCATGAACCCGAGTTCGACGATTTGACGCGCCGTTTTTTCGGCCTCGGCCCAATTGCCCGGTTCAACGTAATCCAGCACCGTAACCGGTACTTTGAATTCATTTTGCGCACGCGTCAGCTGTTTGAGAAGCCATTCCCGATTTTCTTCCTTGGTCGGCGCATGCTTGCCGGTGACCGGATCGAAGCCGTGAAAAAGCGATTCAGCGACCATGCCGTCAGCATATTGACTGGCGCGGTCGAGCACCTCGAAACCGCGATTAAGGATAAGCTTGCAACCGGGAAAACGACGTTTTATTTCCGCAAGCAACGCAACCAATCCCTTCTCTTGCTCGCCACGGCGCTTGTCTTCATTTTTCGTCACAATCAGATAGCTATCAACCGTATCGAGGAAAAATGCGCGGTATCCCTCACGCCACAAGCGACCAAAATGGTGCTCCAGCAGATAATCGTGCCAACCGGGATCGGTCATGTCCATCACCAGGCTATTCCATGCGGGGTTAACGCCGATCGACCATTTCGTTTTAATGCGATCCATGTCCTCGCTATTGCGCGCGATCTCACCGAATGAAACATAGGCGAATATCAGTGATTCCAGGTTTAACAACGCTGTTTTCTCATGCGGCAAAATCTGGCTGGGTTGAATGACGATCTGATCGAAATGGCGCAAATCCTCCACCGGAGGACGGCTTCCGTAGTAGAACACAATGTCGCGCTGTTCCAGGGAATCGGCAAATACAGTGGTCGATACCATGGCCATGAAGAGCGGCAAGAGACGGTACATGAGGAAACGGAGAGACAACATTTCGCTTTAAAGTATTTTCCGTTTATTTCGTAGGGATCTGACGGGAATGGCGACAACAGAAGAAATAGAACGGCAACCCGGCCCTCCATTTCTCCCGCCGCTAAGCGTTAGCAAAACGCGTTACGATATATCGCGTAGCGGAACTCGTCGAAATATTGACGATTTAGCCTGGAACAATTTAGCCAAGGCAACCTTCCGGCGGTCTTACCTGGCAATGTCCTTCGTGCAGCATGTTGCTGGGTTCGACCCTCGCTGAACAAACACAACCTATCGTGCGTATCAATTCCCTCGGCCGAAAGAGCCATTTATTTGGCGAACCTGCGCCATTTCATGACTGTCGCGGAACTTTGTGGCGGTGAATAACGTACTCAGTTGCATAGCTCTCAGCTATTCACCGGGTAAGGTAGTGGCATGATCGCTAGCGGAGGGCCGTCCAGCGACTTCCAGTAAATTTTACCGGCCTCAATACTGCTTGTCTGTACGACAGCTAACGCATCAAATCCGCCCTCAGGCGCGGGTGCTGCATTGACTATCATGCCGCTTGATTGTTCTCCCATATCGGTACTGAACAATTCGTCTCCAGCCGTAACTGGTACCGGCAACGGCGATATTGCGCCCGATGCGTGGGGGCCGATGTTGGCAAGAACCATACGGCGCTTGATTTTACCCAGATACTCTGTACGGGCGACGATCTCCTGCCCAGGATAACAGCCTTTGTGGAAACTCACCCCCCCGATTGCATCTAGATTCACCATTTGCGGTACGAATTGTTCCTGGGTAGCAGCGGTAATTACGGGAATGCCGGCTTTTATTTCCAGCCAATCCCAACATGCCGCTCCTACCGGCACGGCATCTTCGCTCAGGCGCTCCCACACGGTAGGCGCGTGCTCCGGAGCGATAACGAATTCAAAACGGTCTTGCGCAAGACGAATTACACTTCCCAGTTGACTATGAATCACGCCCAGATGCGAAACGGGCACTGTGCCCAGAATTTTCCGCACCGACGCATCGGCATGACCTCCAGCCACTCCAATGCGCACCAGCGCGTCACTTTTATCGGACAGCTTGACCTTAGCGCGTAGGACGAACATGGACAGACGCTTCTGGATGGCCGCTCGCAACCCTCCAGGCAATTGCACGACATAGCCACTGTCGCCGTGCCACATCAGAGGCCAGACCAAAAAACTTGCCAGCATCCTGCCTTTTGGGTTGCAATAGCTTCCATAAAGGGCGGTTGAGTCGGTAGCAGCGGTGTTGGTTTCTCTGATATCGCAACTCAGTTGCCCTTGCAGGAAGGATTGCGCATCCTCGCCAGAAAAATGGATCAACCCAAAGTGCGAAAGATCAGCCAGCACCGTAGCGGACCGGACACTCTCAAGCTCGGCGGCGTTATTTCCATAACTCACGGCGCAGCCATCCTGAATGACCGCGCTGTGACTTTGCAGATAGGCTTGCCAGCTGAGATTCATGCAGGACAATATACGGCTAGTGAAAAGAAAATCAATTATACGGCTAATACACGACTCGGATAAACGGCTAATTGCCGGCAGACTGTCGACTTGAAGAATTGAAGCGAAAGAATGACTGAACGCCAGGAGTGCGATAATCAGCTTATGGCTACCCCTTTGCTCATCATCCGTCTCAAACGCTCCATGCGTCTTGCCATGATGCTGAGCCTTGCCCACTTTTCAACTATCGGCCTGCTGTGGCCGTTGATGTTGCCGGTGGCGGTCAAGCTGTTGGGTACCGTTATACTGGCTATGAGCCTTATTTTCTATTTGAGGTATTACGCGCTGTTACGCTCTCCGGGCTCGGTGGTGGGTCTCGAACTGTCGGACGAAATGGCTTGCACAATTGAAACACGGTGCGGGGAGCGTATCCCGTATGCACTGCTCGGCAGCAGCTTTGTTGCGCCTTATCTGACAGTGCTCGATGGGAAGCTCCAGCAGTCCTCAGAGCCCCGGAGATGCCTGATGCCATGCGAAAAGTTTTCCGCACGCAGCATAGTGATCCTGCCAGATGCAATCGATGCTGAGGAATTCAGGCAGTTGAGAGTGCTATTGCGGTGGAAGTGGAAAGATCCGAAAAACTCGAATTGACGCATTTATCGTTTCACTTGGCGCCGGCAGGGGCATGGTATGCCCGTCGCTCGTTATACAATACTTGTGAGGATATCGATACGCTAATAGGGGAGCTGCAGCGGGGACACTATAATTTTTTGGCCAAGGCTGTGCAATAAGCAGACCAGTGACCTGGCCAGCCAAGATAGCAGTTCTCGTTATTAAGAAAGAGAAATTTGAGCCTCGCAGACGAATGGGACAGATTACGACATGAATTTTCAACAACTGCGCATCATCCACGAGACAGTTAGGCAGAATTACAATTTGACGGAGGCGGCCAATGCCCTGTTTACTTCTCAATCCGGCGTCAGCAAGCACATAAAAGATCTGGAAGACGAATTAGGTATCGAACTGTTTGTACGCAAGGGCAAACGCCTGCTGGGATTAACCGACCCCGGCAAGGAGCTGGTGAAGATTGTCGAGCGCATCCTGCTCGATGCCAAGAATGTCAAGCGCCTGGCCGAACAGTTCAGCAACCGGGAGCAGGGGCGGCTAACGATTGCTACCACCCATACGCAGGCGCGATATGCGCTGCCATCCGTGGTGACGCAATTCAAGAAGGCGTTTCCCCAGGTGCATCTCGTCCTGCATCAGGCTAGCCCCGGCGAAATCGTATCAATGCTGCTCGACGGCGTCGCGGATATCGGCATCGCTACTGAGGCGCTGGAGAGCGTTGTCGAGTTGGCGTCTTTCCCCTATTATTCCTGGCATCACGCCGTCATTGTGCCGCCCGGGCATCCATTGAAGTCGAATCATCCGCTCACGCTTGAAGCGATTGCCGAGTTTCCGGTTATCACTTATCACGAAGGTTTTACCGGGCGAACAGGAATTGATGAGGCGTTTGCAAGGGCGGGGCTGGTAATCGATATCGCGATGTCGGCACTGGACGCCGATGTCATCAAGACCTACGTCGAACTCGGGCTGGGGGTAGGGATCGTTGCCTCGATGGCATTCAATCCGGTGCGGGATACACGGCTCAACCTGCTCGATAGTTCCCACCTGTTCGAGAAAAATACCACGAATATTTCTGTTCGGCGCGGCCATTACCTGCGTGGGTACGCCTACCGCTTCATCGAACTTTGCCTGCCATCGCTGAATGAGGCGGCAGTTCGGTCAGGCGTCAAGCCAGAGGCTGATGTAGAGCTTGATGGTTGAACCTGAATCCGGCAGCTGGCCGCTCATTTTTTAGTAGAGTTAGATTGAACATGCCTGCTAGCGTTATGCATCTTCACCAAGGAACCCGCCGCTTTGGCGGTTCCACAGGCGGGCGTAGAGACCGCCGGACACTATAAGGCTTTGATGATTGCCTTCTTCCACAATGCGGCCTTTATCAATCACCATCAGACGATCCATAGCCGCAACAGTTGACAGGCGATGTGCTATTGCTATCACTGTCTTGCCTTCCATCAATTGATACAAGCTGGATTGAATTGCCGACTCCACTTCAGAGTCCAGTGCGCTCGTCGCTTCATCAAGCAAAAGTATCGGAGCATCTTTCAGCATGACACGGGCGATTGCAATCCGCTGACGCTGCCCGCCTGACAGTTTTATTCCACGCTCTCCCACGTGGGCATCATAGCCCTCGCGTCCCATTGGATCGTTCAGGCCGGCAATAAAGTCGTGCGCTTCGGCCCGTTTTGCGGCAGCTATCATATCCGCATCGGTCGCGTCCGGCCGGCCATACAAGATGTTATCCCTTACCGAGCGATGCATTAGCGATGTGTCCTGAGTGACCATGCCGATGTTAGCGCGCAAACTGAGCTGGGTAACGTATTTAACGTCTTGCTCATCAATCAATATGCATCCCTGCTCAACGTCATAAAACCGAAGCAGCAAATTTACGATAGTAGATTTACCCGCGCCCGAGCGCCCAACCAATCCGACTTTTTCGCCCGGCCTGATATGCAATGAAAGATGATCTATTACCGGGATATTCCCGCCATAGCAAAATACGACGTCCTCAAATCTGATATCCGCATTATTAATTCTCAAAGGTTGGGAATTCGGATAATCGGTTACCAGATGCGCGCGTGATAAAGTGGTGATGCCGTCCCGAACAGTACCAACCTGTTCAAACAATGAAGCCATTTCCCACATGACCCAATGAGACATGCCGTTAAGCCGCAGCGTCATGGCGCCGACGGCCGCAACCGCGCCAACGCCTACCTGGTCCTCCGTCCATAACAGCAAAGCCACGCCAACGGAGCTGATGATAAGAATCGCCCCCATCATTTGATTGGCAATTTCAAAGCTGGAAACTAATCGCATTTGGCTATGCACTGTTTTTAGGAACTCCTGCATAGCGGACTTTGCATAGCCCGCTTCCCTGCCTGCATGAGAGAAAAGTTTTACGGTCGTAATATTCGTGTAGGCATCGCTAATGCGTCCTGTCATGAGGGATCGGGCATCAGCCTGGGATTGAGAAACCCGGCTCATGCGTGGCACAAAAAACCACAACGCGAAAAGATAAAGGATGAACCATCCCATGAACGGCACTAAAATCCAGGCATTAAAACTACCAACCACTGCAATCAACGTAAAAAAGTAAATCGTTACATAAACGAGGATGTCTCCCAAAATAAAGCAGACCTCGCGTAGTGCCAGCGCAGTTTGCATGACCTTGGCCGCTACCCGGCCGGCAAATTCATCCTGATAAAAATTCATGCTCTGATTGAGCATCAGTCGGTGAAAATTCCACCGCAGCCGCATGGGGAAGTTTCCTCCCAATATTTGATGCTTAACAAGGACTTGTAATCCAAGCAATAAGCCGCTTGCTATCAATAGTCCGGCAAACAGAAGAAGCATATGCCCTTCCTGTTCCCATAGCAGAGAAGGCGCTGTATCGTTTAGCCAGTCAATAACCTTGCCCAGCATGGCAAATAATAATGCCTCAAACGCGCCGATTGCCGCGGTAAGCAAGATCATCGCGACAAGATACCGCCGTACACCGTTGGTGGCCTCCCATACGAAAGCTAAAAAGCCTTTAGGCGGAATTCTGTCCGTGATATCAGGATAGGGGTAAATCACTTTTTCAAAAAAATTAAACATTCGAAACCTTAATTGTTAAGTACGCTAAACACGCCGTCTGGTCGCATTGCATGGCCCCCTGA
>JALYOY010000127.1 GCA_030856655.1 Pseudomonadota bacterium
CGCCAGATCGCTGGGTGTTGTCGATGGCAGTATCGAAAAAATGCGCGGCGAAATTCAGGCCAACCTTGCGCGGGAAGTATCCAAACGGGTAAAAGCGAAAATCAAGGAGCAGGTCATGCAGGCGCTGCTTAATAAGACCACGATTCAAGCACCGAAAGCTTTGGTGGAGCTTGAAGTAGAGCGATTAATGCAAGAGGCACGTCACGACCTTGAGTCACGCGGTATGCGCGCGAAGGATGTGCCGCTACCTCAGGATTTGTTTCATGAACGCGCGCAGCGCCGTGTGAGCCTGGGGTTGATTTTGGGAGAGCTGGTAAAAATCCATAAGTTACATACAAGACCCGAACAGGTACGCGCCGTGGTGGAGGATCTCGCGCAGAGCTACGAAAATCCGGATGAAGTGGTCAAATGGCATTACTCTTCATCCGAGCGCCTTAACGGGGCTGAGTCGGCAGTGTTGGAAGATAACGTAGTAACGTGGGTGCTGGAAAAAGCCGTGATCGTAGATAAGCCGATGACTTTAGATGAACTGATGGGAAAAACGTGACATGATGCAGCAATTTGACTGGAAACAGCGCAACCTCGAGCCCAACAATTTGGGTTTAATCCCCATGGTGATCGAAACCAGCGGGAGGGGTGAGCGTGCTTACGATATATATTCTCGTTTACTGAAAGAGCGTGTGATATTCCTGGTCGGGCCGGTTACGGAGGTCTCCGCCAATCTGATTGTGGCCCAGTTGTTGTTCCTGGAGTCGGAAAACTCGGATAAGGACATTCATTTTTACATCAATTCTCCTGGCGGCCTGGTATCCGCCGGAATGGCGGTTTACGATACCATGCAATTCATTAAACCCGATGTAAGTACACTCTGCATAGGCCAGGCCGCGAGTATGGGATCGCTGTTACTGGCAGCAGGCGCAAAGGGCAAGCGCTTCTGCCTGTCCAATTCGCGCGTTATGATTCATCAGCCAATGGGTGGTTTTCAGGGGCAGGCTTCCGATATCGAAATACATGCCAGGGAGATTCTGTTTCTTAAAAGCCGGTTGAATGAACTTATGGCAAAGCACAGCGGCCAAAGCATACAGACAATCGAGAAAGACACGGACCGGGATAATTTTCTCAGCGCCGAGGAATCAGTGAAATACGGATTGATAGATGCTGTGCTGACTTCGAGAAGCGAGGGTACGAGTTAAGGCTTATAATGTATAAAGCCGAAATCGGGATACTGAATACGGCGTTGCTCAGGAAATTTTATCGCTTGCTGTCAGGTGCATATAATTCGAAAACTTTCTCTCGCTTCCTCATCCGGCAAATGAAGGTCCCGGATGCTCATCATTATGGTTATTTAATTATTAGCTACGAGCGCATAGGCTCGGATAATGCGGATTAAAACTATGTCAGAGAAAACTGGCGGGGAAAAACTGCTTTATTGTTCCTTCTGCGGCAAAAGCCAACACGAAGTGAAGAAGCTCATTGCTGGCCCATCGGTATTTATTTGCGACGAATGCATCGAGCTGTGCAATGATATTATTCGCGAGGAAATACAAGGCGCTGAAGCTGCCAAGTTAACTAAATCGGATTTACCTGTACCGCATGAAATCTGCCAGATTCTTGATCAATACGTAATCGGTCAGGAGCCGGCAAAAAAAATCCTGTCGGTGGCAGTGTACAACCATTACAAGCGTCTGAGGAATTTGGCCAAAGGAGACGCTGACGATATCGAATTGGCAAAAAGCAACATCCTCCTTATCGGCCCGACCGGTTCAGGCAAGACGCTGCTTGCGCAGACGCTGGCACGGTTGCTGGATGTCCCCTTCATCATGGCCGACGCGACAACTCTTACCGAAGCAGGGTATGTCGGCGAAGATGTAGAAAACATCATCCAGAAGTTACTGCAAAAATGTAATTACGATGCGGAAAAGGCACAGCAAGGCATTGTCTATATTGACGAGATCGATAAGATTTCACGCAAATCGGACAATCCGTCGATCACCCGCGACGTTTCGGGTGAGGGTGTGCAGCAGGCCCTGCTGAAGCTGATCGAGGGAACCATTGCCTCGGTACCGCCTCAGGGCGGGAGAAAACATCCCAATCAGGAATTTGTTCAGGTGGATACCACCAACATTCTTTTCATTTGCGGCGGCGCATTTGATGGCCTCGACAAGGTCATACGCGCGCGCTCAGAGAAAGGCGGGATAGGTTTTAGCGCGAATGTGAGGAGTCGCGAAAATCGCAAGGACTTTGGCGCAGTGCTGCGTGGCGTAGAGCCGGAAGACCTAGTCAAGTATGGGTTGATTCCAGAATTCGTTGGACGCCTGCCAGTTGTTGCCACGCTGGAAGAGTTGGATGAATCAGCGTTGATTCAAATTTTGACCGAACCCAAGAATGCCCTTATCAAGCAGTATCAGAAAATGTTTAACATGGAAGGAGGCGTCGATCTTGAATTTCGGGAGCAGGCGCTCAAAGCGATTGCTAAAAAGGCGCTTGCGCGCAAGACGGGCGCACGCGGTTTACGCTCCATTCTGGAGAGTACTCTGCTGGACACCATGTTCGATCTACCATCGCTGGAAAACGTCGCCAAGGTGGTGATTGATCACGGCTCCGTCGGTGGCGATATCAAACCCATTCTGATCTACTCGGATAAGCCGAAGGTGGCCAAGAGCTTTTAGTTCATATTCCAAATGTTGCCTCGCCCGTTGCCTTGAATTTCTTTGCGGCGTCCCCATAACCTTTGTTCGTCTTTTATAGGTGAGCCGATATGCCTTCCCCAGTTAGCGATCCCAATCAATTGTCGTTGCCGCTATTACCGTTACGTGATGTAGTGGTGTTTCCGCATATGGTGATTCCTTTGTTTGTGGGACGGCCCAAGTCTATCAAGGCGCTGGAAATCGCCATGGAGTCCGGCAAGAGTATTCTGCTGGTGGCGCAGAAATTCGCTGCCAAGGACGAACCCGCTCCTGAAGACCTCTATGGCGTGTGCAGCGTTGCGAATCTGCTGCAAATGCTCAAATTACCCGATGGCACCGTAAAGGTGCTGGTAGAAGGCAGCCGCCGTGCAAGCATCACGAGAGTGGTTGATGATGGCACCTATTTCTCCGGCCAGGCTGCATTACTTCCTCCAGATGTCGTGGATA
>JALYOY010000138.1 GCA_030856655.1 Pseudomonadota bacterium
GAATAATGGCGCTGTTTACGATCGTTCAGTGGGCTAAGACAGTCTCCTTCTTCCCGCGCCATGCACATAGAGTAATGCAAAGCGCGGGGCCAACTGTAGCGGATATTCTGGCAAGGCCACAAGCTTATATAGCTGCCCTCAGTAAAAAATTTAGGTATTCGGCGGGGCTGCGATATAATCGCCGAACCAATGTTTAAATGCTTCTCACTCCCTGCCGTACCGGCGGGGAGTTTTATGATGGGAAGGGGGAATAATCATTATTATTTTACTAGGTGGCCCTGGCGCGGGAAAAGGCACGCAGGCTAATTACATTAAGGAACGCTTTGGCATTCCGCAGATATCTACCGGCGATATGTTACGCGCGGCCGTCAAGGCAGGTACCAAGCTGGGCATCATGGCCAAGGAGATCATGGATACTGGCGGTCTTGTTTCCGACGATATCATAATCAACCTGGTCAAAGAGCGCATTGCGCAACCAGATTGCATAAAGGGCTTTCTGTTTGACGGTTTTCCTCGTACCATTCCGCAAGCGGATTCAATGAAAGCTGCACACGTTCCAATTGACTACGTAATTGAAATTTACGTGTCCGATGAAGAGATCATCAGGCGCCTATCAGGTCGCCGCATGCATCCAACCTCAGGCCGCATTTATCATGTGATATTCAGTCCGCCTAGAACGGAAAACGAGGATGATTTAACCGGTGAACCGCTGATACAGCGTGACGATGATAAAGAGGAGACCGTAAGAAAACGGCTCGAAATCTATCACGCCCAGACTGAACCATTGGTAGAATACTATTCGAAATGGTCAGCTAATGGCGAAAAAGGTGCCCCCAAGTACGTGAAAATAGCTGGGGTTGGATCGGTTGAAAATATCCGCGACACCATTTTCGCGTCACTGAAATAACTTCAGCCAGATTCCTGCCGGACTTTTGTCGTATCCGGCTTTTAATTCGCGAACGGAGCAACATGCATTGGCAGGGATTCCGACACCCGCCAATCACACCATGGCCGGAACCTATAGCGCCATGGAAGAGAGCGCGATGTTCTGCAAGAGTCTCAAGAATCTTAATAATCAGGGGAGAAACATGGCAGCAAGAAATGCTTTTTATGCTCAGTCCGGGGGGGTCACCGCTGTTATCAATGCGTCCGCCGCTGGCATTATCGAAACCGCGCGCAAGCAAAAAGGGAAGATGGGCAAGGTTTATGCGGGTCGTAACGGCATTATTGGCGCACTAACCGAGGATCTGATCGATACGGGTAAAGATTCCATCGCGGCAATCCGGGCTCTGCGCCATACTCCATCTGGCGCGTTTGGCTCTTGCCGTTACAAACTGAAAAGCCTGGAACAGAATCGGCGCGAATACGAACGCCTGATCGAGGTATTCAAGGCGCACAACATAGGCTACTTTTTCTATAACGGCGGCGGGGATTCCGCCGATACCTGTCTCAAGGTATCGCAACTGGCCGACACGCTGGGCTATCCCATCCAGGCCATACATGTTCCAAAAACGGTAGATAACGACCTTCCCATCACAGATTGCTGCCCTGGCTTCGGCTCGGTGGCAAAATACATCGCCGTGTCCGCGCTTGAAGCAAGCTTTGACGTAGCCAGCATGTCGAAAACATCGACCAAGGTATTTGTACTGGAAGTGATGGGCCGACACGCGGGATGGATTGCGGCGGCCGGTGGCCTGGCATCCGGCAAGGACTGCGAAATTCCCATCGTTATCCTGTTCCCGGAGGTTCCATTCGATAGGTCGAAATTTCTCGCCAAGGTTGACGGTTACGTTAAGAAATTCGGCTACTGCTCGGTGGTGGTGTCGGAGGGCGTAAAAGGAGAGGACGGTAAATTTCTCTCCGACCAGGGAGTGCGCGATGCTTTCGGTCATGCCCAACTCGGCGGCGTAGCACCTGTAGTTGCCAACATCGTTAAGGAGGGCCTGGGACTGAAATATCATTGGGGAGTAGCGGATTATCTGCAACGTGCTGCCCGCCATATCGCATCTAAAACAGATGTGGAACAAGCCTATGCGATGGGCGAGGCCGCGGTGGAATTCGCTGTCAAGGGCCATAACTCGGTTATGCCCACGATAGAGCGTCTCTCCAATAAACCTTATAAGTGGAAAGTAGGCATGGCTCAACTTGCCAAGGTCGCTAATGTTGAGAAAATGATGCCGAAAAACTTCATCAGCAAAGATGGTTTCGGCATTACTGACAAATGCCGGGAATATCTTGCTCCACTTATAGAGGGGGAAGACTATCCACCTTACAAGGATGGCCTGCCCAATTACGTACGTCTGAAAAATGTGGCAGTGGCTAAAAAACTGGATGATTTCACCATTTGACTCTTTAAGGTAGGTTCCGGTAGCTGCTTCTGTACGTCGAACTTGTAACAACCGTTAGTGCGGAATTATGGGGCCGAAATTTCGCATGTATTTTTTGGACGGCCTGATCTTAATTGGAGATTTTAATGGGTAATGGTCTAATCATCGCAATCGGTTGCGCGATGGCAGCACTCGTATATGGGGCGCTTTCGATTAAATGGATTTTGGCTTTACCAACCGGCAACGAGCGCATGCGCGATATTGCCACCGCGATTCAACAGGGCGCCTCCGCTTACCTTAATCGCCAATACACCACCATCAGCATAGTCGGTGTCATTCTCCTGGTAGCCATTTTTATGGCCTTGGGCTGGCAAACCGCGGTCGGCTTCGCCATTGGTGCGTTGCTGTCGGGTCTGACCGGATATATCGGCATGAACGTATCGGTGCGTGCCAATGTACGTACCGCGGAAGCCGCCAGACAAGGCCTCAATGCCGCGCTCGATGTAGCGTTCAAGGGTGGCGCGATCACCGGCATGCTGGTAGTAGGCTTAGGGCTGCTAGGCGTGGCGGGTTACTATGGTTTCCTTACCTCCGGCATGGGGGAAACGTCATCGGACGCAACTCATGCCCTGGTTGGTGTAGCCTTTGGTAGCTCGCTCATTTCGATTTTTGCTCGTCTCGGAGGCGGTATCTTTACCAAGGGTGCCGACGTCGGTGCCGATCTCGTTGGCAAGGTCGAGGCTGGCATTCCCGAAGACGATCCGCGCAATCCGGCAGTAATCGCCGATAACGTTGGAGACAACGTAGGAGACTGCGCGGGCATGGCTGCTGATCTGTTCGAAACCTATGCCGTGACTATTATTGCCACCATGCTGCTCGGCGGGCTGCTTATAACCGATGCCGGCCCGGATGCAGTGCTCTACCCGCTCGTCCTGGGGGGATTTTCTATCATTGCCTCAATCATTGGTTGCTACTTCGTCAAGGCACGCGAAGGGGGCAAGATCATGAACGCCCTTTACCGGGGGCTCGCCGTTGCGGGCGTGCTGGCAGCTGTCGCCTTTTATCCCATTACGACCATGATGCTCGGCGACGGCGTAATGATTGGCGACAAACTGGTTTCATCGATGAACCTGTACCTCGCCGGCCTGGTCGGCCTTGTGTTGACCGCTGCCATGGTATGGATTACCGAATACTATACCTCCACCGAATATGGGCCGGTACGGCATATTGCGGAAGCATCCAGCACCGGTCATGGGACCAATGTCATTGCCGGCTTGGGCGTTTCGATGAAGTCTACCGCCGCTCCCGTACTTGTCGTTTGTCTCTCTATCTGGTGCGCTTTTGAATTGGGAGGCTTGTATGGAATCGCCATCGCCGCTACTTCGATGCTTTCGATGGCCGGGATCATCGTAGCGCTTGATGCTTATGGCCCGATTACCGACAATGCGGGAGGTATCGCCGAGATGGCAGGTTTGCCGAAAGAGATACGGGACATTACAGATCCTCTTGACGCCGTTGGAAACACTACCAAGGCCGTAACCAAAGGCTACGCCATCGGCTCTGCCGGTTTGGCCGCGCTGGTGCTGTTCGCCGATTACACCCATGCGCTCTCCAGCGGCGGCAAGTTTGTAACCTTTGATTTATCCGACCACATGGTAATTATTGGTTTGTTTCTCGGCGGCATGGTTCCATATCTGTTCGGTGCCATGGCAATGGAAGCCGTGGGCCGCGCCGCGAGTTCAGTGGTGGTGGAAGTGCGCCGTCAATTCAAAGAGATTCCGGGAATCATGGAAGGTACCGCCAAACCGGACTATTCGAGAGCAGTGGACATGGTGACGAAGGCAGCCATCAAAGAAATGGTAATCCCCTCCTTGCTGCCCGTGGCGGTCCCGGTAATCGTTGGCCTCCTGCTTGGTCCGGTGGCTTTAGGCGGAGTGCTGATCGGCGCCATCATTACGGGCATTTTCGTAGCAATTTCCATGACTGCCGGCGGCGGAGCCTGGGACAACGCAAAAAAATACATTGAGGACGGAAACTTCGGCGGCAAAGGCTCGGAGGCACACAAGGCAGCTGTAACCGGCGATACTGTCGGCGATCCCTACAAGGATACCGCCGGTCCCGCGATTAATCCACTCATTAAGATTATGAACATTGTTGCTTTGTTAATTGTGCCGCTGCTATAAATCTGCTCAACTTGAAGCACGCCGAGAGGTTTCGGCGTGCTTTATTTTTGGCTGCTGATAAAAATCGGTTTACGTTATTTCTCTCCTCTCGCTCGGTATTCTTTATGAATAATAAGCTCGCACTTACTCTCGACGACGCAAAGAAAATCGCCGCTGCCGCGGAAGCGGAAGCCAGACGCAACGATTGGCCGGTCGTGATTGCTATCGTTGATGACGGCGCTCACCTGCTTCATCTGCTGCGTCTCGACAATACCCAGTTCGGCAGCATTGAAGTCGCGATACGGAAAGCCGGCGCCGCTATCGCCTTTTGCCGTCCTACCAAAGTGTGGGAGGAACATATCTCAGACGGACGCATGCGTTATCTCGGCCTACCTGGAATTCTGCCGATTGAAGGAGGCTTGCCCATTACAGTGAACGGCCAGTTCATCGGCGCGATAGGAGTAAGTGGCGTGAGATCCAATCAGGATGCGCAAATTGCACAAGCGGGACTGGATGCACTGTTGAAATCCGGTTGAAATACCCCGGAATAAGGTGATTAAGAACCGGGAGTCTGGCAACTCGTACCTACGTATTAAATCGACGCCGCTTTAGGATTCTCGTTGATACAACCGTCCCTTATCGTAATCACCCGGCAAACCCCGCGGATCGACATCCTGTCAAATCGGTCAAAGTTTTTTTTGTTCCTGTGCGATTGTTCAAAATAAAGGCCAAAAAAGATTTATATTCACCACCCGGATATTACGCTACACTAAACCATGTTTCGATTATGGTTATGCTTCTGACTTGAATGTACTCACTGAATGTACTAATTTAAGAAGGAGAAATGGTGATGAAAACGGATAAGACGTTAGTAGTCCTTATAGTGTTAATTCTCGGTCTGATATCGCTCTTCGGAATTTTGAATAGATGGTTCATCGTAATGTAGAAATATTTATAACCCTTTAATATCTTAGACACACTTACATAGTCAAATTTTCACACGGAAGTATTCTTAAAATTTTATCGTTTACCCAAACGCGGTCCTAGCTAGGCAAAATATGATTAGAAAAAGTATGCGGTGTAGGACAGATCTAACATAACCGCGCGGAATACGCTTCACCTCGTATCAGGGTGGAAGGGTAGCGGCTGCGTTTTCGAGATGCCGATCCGTTGTAACCGTTTTAATCATGATTGATGCAGCGCCTTTGTAATCGTGCAAAGTCTCTTGCTGAGCCCTATGACAGCTTGGTTCAACAAGCAGTTACTCTGTCGTTCCATATTATCGATGGAAGAGGCGCGCCTTCTCCTGAATATCAATCCGTGTCTACAGTGGACCGCCCCTATTGCGGGTAATGCTACCACGTAGCACTGTGTCACGGACGCGACTCGCAATCCAGTGCGCATCACCGTGAGCAGCTTCTCCCTTGTACAATCTCGAACTCGGCCACGGAAACCCAACCTGCGCACATTGCAGTCTCGTCTTCTTTTTCTCGTCCCGCTGCCCCTACTTGAGGCTAAGTTAAGGTAGGATTGGGCTACGACTCAGTCAATGCAGCTTCACTTCGTTACCCGGATTTTTATGAATTCCCCCGAGCTCCAACACAAAGCCTTCCTGCTCATGTTAATTGCCGTTTCCGTGGCATTCGGATGGATCCTTTTGCCATTCTACGGCGCAGTATTCTGGGGTTCCATTCTCGCCATATTATTTACGCCATTTTATCGCCGGGTACTGGCTATCTTGCACCAGCGCCCAAATCTTGCCGCGCTCACCACGCTGTTGCTCTGTCTGATTATTGTGATTTTTCCAGTTACGTTAATGACAATTTCACTGCTCCAGGAAGGGGTTATTGTCTACCAGAGGATTCGGTCAGGAGAACTGAATTTCGGTGAGTATTTCCACCAAATCATGAGCGCGCTACCGCCGTGGATAGTCAACCTGCTGGACCGTTCCGGACTCACCAATATTTCCGAACTGCAGGAGATGCTGTCGACCGGCGCTTTGCAGGGTAGTCAATTTATTGCAATGCACGCTCTTAGCATTGGCCAGAATACTTTTGAATTCGTCATCAGTTTCGGCATCATGCTGTACTTGCTCTTTTTCTTGCTGCGTGACGGCGCCGCTCTGTCCGCGAAGATCAAACAGGCGATGCCTCTTAGCATGGAGCATAAGCGGCACTTGTTTAGCAAATTTACCACTGTTATTCGCGCCACTATAAAGGGCAACGTTGCCGTTGCTGCGATACAAGGCGCGTTAGGCGGCGTGATGTTTTCATTCCTGGGCATCCAGGGAGCGTTGCTATGGGGCTTCATGATGGCCTTCCTTTCCCTGATACCAGCGGTCGGAGCCGGGTTGATCTGGGTGCCGGTAGCAATCTATTTCCTGCTTACCGGCGCTATCTGGCAGGGTGTCGTCCTCATCGCATTCGGTGTGCTTGTGATCGGGCTCGTCGATAATTTGTTGCGACCCATACTCGTCGGCCGCGATACTAAAATACCCGACTATGTGATCCTCATCTCAACGCTTGGAGGCTTGGTTCTTTTTGGTCTTAACGGTTTTGTCATTGGTCCGGTCATTGCAGCGCTGTTCATTGCCGCATGGGATCTCTTTTCTTCAACGAAGGCGTTGCCTAAAGATTGATGAAGCAGGATAAATTGGCTGCGTCGTATTGACCTGCCATATCATCCCTAAAATTTCATCTGGCGCCTGATTGCCCAAGCAAAGAGACGTGCGCCGAACAACCATCTCGCTGCTACGGCCATCTTTGAATCAAGGGGCAGCGCATGCCTTACAGGGGGATTCGAGCTTGTAACGGCATCAAGCACTGCCTGGGCAATGATTGCGGGACCAGGAGATTCTGGCTCATTAGCCACCAAGTGATGAAGACCTTCAATAACTTTCTGATAAGCTGGCGGGTGCGACACCGTTTTAAGCGTTTCCAGTTCGCGCGGAACAAATTCAGTCTTGATCAGACCTGGGGCAATAAGCACGACGTCGATCCCGAAGTCCATCACCTCACCACGCACGGCATCGGTTAGCGCTTCTATGGCATGCTTGGAAGCCGCATACCAACCGAAACCCGGAGTTGATATCTTGCCCAGGATCGAAGTAATATTTACGATACGACCTGACTTCTGCTCTCGCATATATGGCAGGACTGCTTGCATGAATCTCGCATAGCCGAAAACATTAACCTCGAACTGCCGATGGGCCGCTTCCATCGAAACACATTCGATAGTACCCAATTGCCCGAAAGCTGCATTGTTAACAAGCACATCAATCCGTCCCTTAGCTGAGATGATGTGATTCACCGTCCCGCGAATCGCTTCTTCATCGGTAACATCCAGCTCGATTGGCTCAATGTGATCAGAACGTATCTGTTCCAGTCTGTCCATTCGCCGCGCTGCCGCAAACACGTAATGACCATTTTTGGCAAGAAGTTCCGCCGTGGCTCTTCCGATACCGCTGGATGCGCCGGTAACCAATGCGATTCGCTGAGTCATATCTCCCGCTCCTTGTATTGTCGTTTGTTTAATTTTTATGCTTTTTGTGCGAGGTCGAACAGCAATGTCTCGTTATTTTGCGGCATTCGTTTTTCTGGACTAACTATCCTAGCAATAACATACTCTGACATACTCTGATAAATTCGGAAGGACTCAGCAATAATCATCCACATAGGAGAAAACATGAAAACTATATTGATTACGGGCGCCAACCGCGGAATTGGACTGGAGTTCGTCAGGCAATACGTCGCGGATAATTGGCGCATTCTGGCTTGCAGTCGCCATCCGGAAAAATCAGATGCCCTCAACGCATTGGCAGTCAGATATCCTGAGCAGGTCACAGTGCATGCGCTTGATGTCGCTGATCCTACGCAGATTGAAAGATTGGCACTATTACTAACCGATGAATCCATCGAACTGCTCCTTAACAATGCCGGCATCTATGCGGCTTCCCATAAGGACGATAATATCGACTATGACGCATGGGTGCATGCGTTTCTCGTTAATACCATGGCCCCGCTGAAGATGGCCCAGTTTTTTACCACCCAAGTCGCCCGAAGCAATCAAAAAATTATCGTGACTATCAGCAGCAAAATGGGCAGTATCGAAGATAACAGCGGCGGCGGCAGTTACATTTACCGCTCAAGCAAGGCAGCGGTGAACATGGTTGTAAAGAGCCTGGCCATCGACCTGAAACCAATTGGCATCACCGCAGTGGTATTGCATCCGGGATGGGTACAGACTGAGATGGGCGGGCCGAACGCGTTAATCACCACAACCCGGAGTGTATCCGGGATGCGTCACGTCATAAGTCAACTCACCCTGGCCGACTCGGGAAAATTCATTGCTTATGATGGCCAGACGATTTCGTGGTAGACATAGGACCGTTCTATCCCTAGCGCGTTTGTAGATAGCAAACTGATGTTAGACCACAGTTGGCTAATCAGTGCCGATCTATCTAAAACAACAAGCGGAAATCCCCTATAGCGATCACTTGAGCAATCTTACTCAACGATTACTGCGGTTCCGCTAGCGGAAACCATCAGCATACCGTTTTCCTTACCCATTATCTCGTAATCGATGTCAATGCCAACCACCGCATTTGCGCCAAGGTCTTGAGCGCGCCGCCGTAGCTCTTCAAGTGCAATCTCGCGAGCGCGCTGAAGCTCCTTCTCATAGGTCGCAGAACGTCCTCCCACCAGATCCCGGATTCCCGCAAAGAGATCTTTGAACAGATTCGCGCCGAGGATCGCTTCGCCGGCAATGACACCGCAGTACTTCGTGATGTGCTTTCCCTCAATGCTTGGGGTAGTTGTGAGTTGCATCCTTTCTCCTTTTAAGTTTCTCAAGACATATTCGAATTACATTAAGCTGTTTCGTTATCATGCGATATGCAAGGGACGGCTGTTTAGCGGTAACTAAGATACGCCGGTCGCCACGGAGAGCAACTAGAAGGATATGCTTACTGCCGGGCCTGAGGCGTCTTGCGTGGCTTACACCTTTGCATTTGCGCTCTGGCTTCATTATGGCGTACTTCCCGTACTTCCTTTGGGTGGCCTTTTACGAAGCTTCTTCAGCGGCCTCTTGCTCTGCATGCCGTCACGGGGTTTTAACTGACCAACGGGCGCAGCAGGCATCCGTCGAGCGTTTTGCTGCGAAGTTACGGCCCGATTAATTGGAGTTAGAGTAATTTCCAACTCGTTGATCTCGTCCCATTCGGCTTCGCTCCGCTGCCTTTCGGGAATCGCCAGGAGCTCTTGCAGACGCTGATAGGAAAGACTCGGTTGTGGTTTATCCATGGTAGTATGAATGAGGTGCTTTACTGATAATTATTATCATTTATAATATCGATTATTATCGACTGATCCCGCTCTCTCAATGTACGGAGTGATAGAAAATGCTGAGATCCTGCTTCAACCGCTATCTTACCGCAATGTTTTGCTGTGTCACGTTGTTTGGCGCCAGCGCATCCCAGGCGGAGCAGGTAGTTGTCTATTCAGCACGCATCGAACAACTCATCAAGCCAATGTTCGACGCGTTCACCAAAGAGACCGGTATCGCCGTAAAATTCGTTACCGATAAGGAAGGCGCATTACTCGCGCGCCTCAAAGCGGAAGGAAAAAACACTCCGGCCGACATGCTGATCACCTCCGATGCAGGCAACCTGTGGGAAGCTGCACGGGAAGGACTGTTGAAGCCAGTAGAGTCAAAAACGCTGGAGGCCAATATCCCTCCCTATTTGCGCGACCCCCGAAATCAATGGTTTGGCTTGTCGGTGCGCGCCCGTCCCATCATTTATAACACACAAAAAGTGAGGCCCGCCGATCTTTCGACTTACGAAGCGCTGGCTGAGCCCAAATGGAAAGGGCGGGTGTGCCTGCGCACCTCCAAAAAAGTATATAACCAATCCCTGGTAGCGATGATGATTGCCGAGTACGGCGAAGCCAGGACCGAACAAATCGTAAAAGGCTGGGTCGCCAATCTGGCGACCGACCCCTTGTCCGATGATACCAAGGCGATGGAATTCGTGGCTGCGGGCCAGTGCGACGTCACCTTGGCTAACACCTATTATTATGGCCGTTTAATGGAAAAGAATCCCGCATTGCCACTGGCGATTTTCTGGCCTAACCAGGCGAGCAGCGGCGTTCATGTAAACATCTCAGGGGCGGGTGTTACCCGGCATGCCCGCAACGCTGACGCGGCGATCAAGCTACTGGAATTCCTGTCATCGGAGAAAGCGCAAAACCTGTTCGCCGACGTGAACATGGAGTATCCGGCCAATCCCGGAATAAAACCCAGCCCAGCGGTCGTTGCTTGGGGAACCTTTAAACAGAATCCAATAAACGTGACCACAGCCGGCGAATTGCAAACGGAAGCGGTAAAACTGATGGATCGGGCCGGTTATCGATAAAGCGTAAACCTAAATCCGGTAGTTGATTGCTCATTTTTCATTCATTTTTGCAGCCCGGTGCCATGATCCGCAACGGTTTTCTCGCCATTTTATCTTCATCTTTATCGTGAGTTCGCTACCACTGCCGGATTTAGGTTAGAAGGTGAAAGGTGAAACGGTCAATTCAACGGGGAAAAATACCAGCACGAGAACCGATTCTCCAGGCTTCTCATCTTCCCCCACTTATCGCTCCTCATGGGGTTGGCGTCTAATTCCCTTTCTGGTAGCTGCGCTGGTGCTGATCCCTGTCGGCACTGTTATCTCGTCGTTTTTTGTCCCCACTGGAGATATTTGGCAACACCTGGTTGAAACCACACTGCCTGGCCTGCTGGTTAACACGTTCTGGCTCGCCTTGGGAGTGGCTTTTGGCGCCGCACTGTTGGGAATAAGTCTAGCCTGGTTTACTGCGGTGTGTGAATTTCCAGGACGAAAATTCTTTTCCTGGGCACTGTTGCTGCCGCTCGCCATTCCAGCATACGTTACGGCCTTCGTAGCGCTTGGTCTGTTCGATTACACCGGCCCGGTGCAAACAGCGCTGCGCTATTGGGTGGGGCCTGAGCTCTTCTGGTTTCCGAACGTGCGCGGCAGGCTGGGCGTCATTATTGTCATGATTCTGGCGTTTTATCCCTATGTCTATTTGCTGGCGCGCAATGCCTTCCTCACTCAGGGCAAGCGTTCGTTGGAAGCCGCGCAATCGCTGGGCTTTAACCGTACCCAGGGGTTTTTTAAAGTAGCGCTGCCCATGGCACGGCCATGGATTGCAGGTGGGATAATGCTGGCGCTAATGGAAACCTTGGCGGATTTTGGCACGGTATCGGTCTTCAATTACGATACCTTCACCACTGCCATCTATAAAGCGTGGTTCGGTATGTTTTCCTTATCCGCAGCATCTCAACTCGCGTCGCTGCTGATTGTGATCGTCTTTGCAATGATCGTTATGGAACAACAGTTTCGTTCGCGTATGCGCTATGCCGAAACAAAGCAAAGTAAGCGCGCTGATCGCATTCCGCTCAGCGGTTGGCGCGCATGGTCACTTACCGGCTTTGCTTCAGCCACATTGTTTTTTGCATTTTTGCTGCCGGTCGCGCAACTCGGTATATGGGCGGCGCTCGTTTTCCCTCAGGATTTCGACCAGCGTTACTTCGAATTCCTCTGGCATTCGCTACTACTGTCCACTTTCGCCGCTCTGCTTACCTGTTCCGCCGCCCTGCTTGTGGTCTACGCGGTTCGCCGCCATTCCGATCCGGCGACCCGCGCCGCCGTGCGCATCGCCACTATTGGTTATGCCTTGCCCGGCGCAGTTCTGGCAGTAGGAATTTTCATTCCGGTTGCCTGGGTAGATAACCGTCTGAGCGAAATGGCCATGCAACTATTTCATATCGAAGCCGGGTTACTGATCCAAGGTACGCTCGCCACCATGCTGCTTGCTTATATGACGCGTTTTTTGGCCGTGGGTCACAGCCCTATCGACAGCGCCATGCAGCGTATAACCGGTAGTATTGATGAGGCCGCAAGAGGGCTTGGTTTGAGTGGATGGACGATGCTGCGACGCGTGCATTTGCCTATTCTGAAAGGTGGAATATTTACCGCCGCTACACTGGTATTCGTGGACGTGATGAAAGAAATGCCTATCACCTTGATGACGCGGCCTTTCGGTTGGGATACGCTAGCGGTAAGAATTTTCGAAATGACTTCGGAAGGAGCATGGGAGCAGGCAGCGCTGCCCGCCGTGGCGCTGGTGCTGGCGGGTCTGTTTCCAATAATACTGTTCGTGCGGCAAACCGAAGACAATTCTTGAATAACTGCCATGAACATACTGCTCGCGCTAAAAAATATCCAGCACGCCTACGGCAAACAGGTGGTGGTGAACGATTTATCGTTTACCCTGCAAAAGGGTGAGATAGGCTGCTTGCTGGGGCCGAGCGGGTGCGGAAAAACTACCGTACTGCGCTGCATTGCAGGGTTTGAACCAATATCCGCTGGAGAAATTCTACTAAACGGCGAAGTGATAAGTAATGCCGGTTTTTATTTACCGCCGGAGCAGCGGCACATCGGCATGGTATTTCAAGATTACGCATTGTTTCCTCATCTCACTGTTGTCGCCAATATCGGCTTTGGCCTGCACCGCATGCAAAAACGAGAACGTGCATCGCGCGTTGCAGAATTGCTACAAACTGTAGGCCTCGCCGATGCAGCAGCCAAATACCCGCATGAACTTTCCGGCGGTCAGCAGCAGCGCGTGGCCTTGGCGCGTGCATTAGCCCCGCGACCGGAGCTCCTATTGCTGGATGAGCCTTTCTCCAATCTGGACGTAAGCCTGCGCGAGCGCTTGAGCCTGGAAGTCCGCGACATTCTCAAGAGCCAGAATGCCACCGCTATCCTGGTGACGCACGATCAGGACGAGGCGTTTGCCATAGCGGACGAGATTGGCGTTATGCACCACGGTGAAATTCAGCAGTGGGACTCGGCTTATAATCTTTATCACAGGCCCGCCAATCGTTTCGTCGCAAATTTCATCGGGCAGGGAGTATTCCTCTCCGGCAAAATGCTTGATCCGCGTCACGTGGAAATCGAGCTGGGGATTCTGACTGGAGATATCCCGCATCAATGTACGCCAGTTTGCCAACTCTGTCGGGAGGGAAATCCTGTGGACGTGCTGATACGGCCGGATGACATCGTGCACGATGACGGCAGCCCCATCCAAGCAGTAGTAGTGCATAAAGCTTTCCGCGGGGCCGATATTTTGTACACCCTGCGCCTGCCAAGGGGAGGCATTGCGCTATCACTGGTACCTAGCCACCACAATCATGCAATAGGGGAAAAAATCGGCATTCGACTGGAAGCGGATCACGTCGTGGCATTCAGCCAATCCGCGCCGTAACCTGAGATTGGGGTAGTATCATCCCCATGGAAGGTGAGACTTCGCTACTTCCTTACCAGCAACTTGCCGTACGACGAGCCGAGAAATAGTACGGCAAGGCGCAGGGGCGTTAATAAGCGAAGCGTATCGCGTTGTATGTCATTTTCATATCCAATAACTTGGCCCTTACCGTAAATTGGGCTTCCGTGCCGCACGGATCTCTTCCGCCAGTTGCAACACGGACATGGCGTAATGCACGCTACGGTTGTAGCGTGTAATAACGAAGAAATTATTAAAACCCAGCCAATACTCGTTCCCGCCAGTATTCACCAGTTCCACCAGTGTAGCCAAACGATCGCTGGGAACGCTTGGTTGCGATGTGATACCCAGTGCTCCCATTTCTTCCACCGTATACAGCGGCTTGTTTCCCGCGAATAAGGCTTCACGGTAATTCTCACCGCTAACCAGGGCGGGAATCGCTACCGTTTGTCCTGTCTCCCAGCCGAAGCTCTTCAAATAATTCGCGACGCTCCCTATTGCGTCTGCCGTGCTGCCGGCTAAATCGGCTTTACCGTCACCGTCAAAATCCACTGCATAACGCCGGTAGCTGCTGGGCATGAATTGCGGAATTCCGATCGCTCCGGCATAAGAACCCCTGATGTTGAGCACGTCTGCTTCCTGCTCCCGACCCAGCAGAAGATATTGCTCTAATTCATTCCGAAAGAATACAGCGCGCTTCGGATAGTCAAACGCCAGCGTGGTCAATGCGTCCAATACACGATGTTTGCCGGTCTGTGCGCCATAACTGGTTTCCACGCCGATCACTGCAGCGATGATTTCCTCGGGAATGCCGAATTCCTTACGCGCCCGTTCCAGCGTCGCAGCGTGACTGTTCCAGAAAGCCACACCACCTGCGATACGCCGCGAGTTGATGAATAGAGGGCGGTATTCATACCACGGCCTGGAGGTTGCGGGCTGAGAAATCGCATTGATGATAGCCGGCTGAAATCGCGCCAAACCGAAAATGCTCTCAAGTTTGGCTTGTTCGAATCCATGCCGCTCCACCATCTCGCCGATAAAAATTTCGATCTCCGGACGCGGCTGCGCCACCGCGGCAGTTATACCGCCCGGCGCACTTCCAATCATTGCAAGGATTCCTAATGTATATCGCAACAGATACATAACTATTTAATCAAGAAGTACCGGGTAATTTGCTGATACCGGGATCAATAATCTCAGTTGATCCCGCATTTCAATCCTTTCCATAAATCTTATCTCCGCCTATGCCATTTCACTCTTCACCACCCCACTCCCGCCATCCCTTTAGCAGCGGGAAATACAAACCTCGTTTTACTGGCCGGCCGTCGATCAAGCACATGAGCGCAGCGTAGCGGTCGAGCTGGAAACGGTAGCGCTCTTGCTCGCGACTGAGAAAGCCTTCCACATCCGTGCCTTCATGGCTGCTGGTCTTATAGTCCACGACCCAGCGCTGCCCGCTCGCATCCCGGAATGTACGATCGATAACGAAATCCACGGGCTCGCCCCCGATAACCGCCGTCATGCGTAGCTCGTTGCGAACATCCTGCTGTGGCCCGAGCAACCATTGGCCGCGCGGGTCGCTAACCGCATGCGTGAGCGCCATTATTACACGTCTGACAGCCGCATCGGTGTCGCCGCCATCGATGTCCATGTCGCACGCAACCAGTTGATACTCGAAAGTATTGCGCAAAGCCTGAATCCGCGCCATGCTCCAGTTCGCCACCCCGTCGTCCGCGATGCGCTGCAGCCATCGATGTACGATAGTCCCAACACGGCGGGCAGTTTCACCAGCCCACGAATATTCGATGTCGCCTTGCGCTGGCATCAAGTGACACGGCGCCTTCCACTGCACGCGTGGCGGTGGGGGTGGCAGCTCCCAGCCGGATTCAAGTCGGCGTAACCACCGATCGGTGGGGTATTTTTCTGCTCCCTTCTGTTCTCTATCAGTAATAACAGATACATCCAAAAACGTTTCTCGTGCGGCAACTTCGGCGTAGATAGGTTGGACCACTGACCAAAGTTTGCTCAGCAATGATTTTTCAGCAGGAGATCTCGGTTCGAACACGCCATCAGTGCCGCAAACAATGCCTGTTCCGCCCAGCAGATGCAGACGTTGCTTGGCGCGCGTTGCCGCAACGTAGAGCAATCGCTCGTCCTCAAAACGCTCCTTCTCGCGATCGAGTTTCTCCATCCACGAATAGATGGAATCGGAATCCGCACCGGTCTCCTGGATCGGCGCCAGCAACAAGTCGTTACCCTCGTCCCCCCCTTCATTTCCCTTTCGCCCGAACAATTTGGCGCGCGGTTGCTCCATCCACATAAACAGTTTCTTGTCGTTGCTACGTGATGAGCGGCCGAGGCCGGGCACGATTACGCAATCGAACTCGAGTCCTTTCGCCTTGTGAATGGTCATGATCTGCAGTGTACCATCAGCTTTCAGGTCGGGTAACGCGTAGAGCTTGGTGAGCCCTTCCTCCAATACAGCAAGCTTGGGAATACTGCCAGCCACCTCGTGCGCTTCAAGATAATCAAGGTAAGCCGCGGCATCTTCAAAGTCCGTCACGTCTTCAACGCAACCGGGGCCGCCCAGCGCAAGCCATGCTGCCTCGACAGTCGCTCGGAGGGATTGGCGGCAGCGATTATCTATGCAATTCTTCAATACTTCACGCAGGCGCAGCAGTCGGCTGTAGCCATCGGTGGAGACCATCGCCATTCGTGCGTCGTCATTAAGCAACTCCCAAACTGTTCGATTATTTGCTCTTGCGCTACGTCCCTCTCCACCCGCCACCGGTGCCACGTTTGCCTCATCAGTATTGCCACAAATCGGCGGAGCTTGCACCGAAACAAGTGCATGAATGTCTGCAAGCGTGAGGCCGCACCAGGGCGCGCGCAGCAACGCGAGCCATGCCAATCGATCCGCCGGATGCGCCAGGGCGCGTGTCAGCGTCAGCAGATCCTGCACCACTGGCCGGCGTCCTAGTCCTTCAATTTCGATCGCACGAAAACGAACCCCGGCTTCCTTGAGCCGGGGTATGATTTCATTAAGATGGCTACGGTTGCGCACCAGAATGGCCGTGGTCGTCGTGGCGAAGGGATCATCACGTCGCGCTTGCATGACAATCTCCACCACTTTCCTCGCCTCGCCCACATGGCCGTTATTGGAAAACGGATGTATGCTGACTGCTGCGCCTGAGAGCAAATCATGCGTTGCAGTCGATTCCGTGTAGGGCACCGCGCCAAGAGCGATGTTTTCCCGCTCCGGCATCACCTGCGCGAAGGTGGCGTTGACCCAGTCCACGATACCGCGTTGCGATCGAAAATTGGTGGAAAGGGAAACCGGATGTAAGGCGACATTGCCAATCCCTCTCCCGCGGGCGCGCAAAAATAACCCGACCTCGGCCTCCCGGAAACGATAAATGGATTGCATCGGATCGCCGACTACCATCATGCTTCGGCCGTCTCCCGGCTCCCATCCGACGGTAAGTTTTGCGACTAATTGATATTGACTGATCGACGTATCCTGGAACTCGTCTATCAATAAATGCCGAATGCGGTAGTCGAGCGCGAGTGCGAGATCGGTAGGCATTTCGGGTTCGCCGAGGGCACGCAGGGCGCCTTGCGCGACCTCGGTAAAGTCCACCTTGTGATGCGACTGAAATACGAGCTTGAGCTGCGCGACGGCATGCGGCAATAGCCGCGTGATCGAACCAAGCACTTCCCATTGCTTTTCGGTATAAGCAGGCGGCGGCAGGCGGCGAATATCGTGGAGCGCATGGCGAAGGGTATCGCCATCGTT
>JALYOY010000201.1 GCA_030856655.1 Pseudomonadota bacterium
GGCTCAAGTCATCCGAGTCGAGTCACAGGCACTTAAGCTAAACATTCGCTCTCAAGGTGTGGTTGTGCCTCGTACCGAGATCGACCTGGTACCGGAAGTGGCGGGTCAGATAATACGGCTGCACCCAAGCCTTGTCGCGGGGGGATTCTTCGAAACCGGTGATATCCTGATTACGATAGATCCGCGCGATTATGACTATGCCATTGCCGAGGCATTTGCGCGGATCGCCGAGGCCGAGCGGCAAGTCATCATGGAAGAAGCCCAGGCAGAGCAGGCGCACAACGAATGGCATGCGCTGGGAGAAGGGCAGCCATCGCCTCTGACCCTGCGCGCACCGCAACTGGCGGAAGCCCGCGCCAAATTGAAAGCGGCGCAAGCCGATCTGACCAAGGCCCGTCTGCGGCGTAGCCGATGCGAATGGCGCGCGCCATTCGCTGGAAGGGTGCGGAACAAGCACATCGGTCTGGGGCAATATGTTCAGCCCGGTGAAAAACTCGCCCGTCTTTATGCTATTGATGTCGTTCAGGTGAGCCTGCCTTTGGCCACCGATCAGTTTGCCTATCTCGATCTGCTGCTGGATCATCGCAACGGCAAACCGGACACAGGCCCTAAAGTCATTCTAAGTGCGGAGTTTGCAGGCTCCCTTCAGCATTGGGAAGGCCGCATCGTCCGTGCTGAAGGCGCCCTAGACGAGGAGACTGGGCTGCTCCACGCCGTGGCTGAGGTACGGGATCCTTACGTCAGTAAAGCAGGACAGCCACCGCTCATGCCTGGATTGTTCGTAAAAGCGGAGATCGAGGGACGGGAACAATCCGATGTATTCGTACTGCCGTCAGCCGCGGTAAATGCCGCTCAAGAGGCATTGTGGATCGATGCTGAAGATCGCTTGCACATTCGCCGGTTGGACATTTTGCGCAGCGAGCCGAATCGAATCCTGGTAAGGGGGGGCGTGAATACGGGCGATCGAATAGTGATTTCCGGAATTGAGATTCCAGTCGAAGGCATGAAAGTCAGGACCGAGACCGTAACTCTGGGGCAAAGATTGGAAAAAAAAGCGTTCGGCACACCGGCCGTAAGCCAAACACCATGAAGGATTTCTCGTTTTCTCTTCGGCTACGGCTCTGCGCCGTCTCAGTTAAGGAAAAATTTTAGGTGAGACAGATGCTTTCTGCCTCTCTCCCCTCTGGCCTGATCGCCTGGTTTGCTGCTAATCCGGTCGCGGCCAATCTGCTGATGCTGCTGATCCTGCTCGGCGGAGCCGGCAGCCTGGTACTGATGGACAAGGAAGTATTTCCCCGCTTTATGCCCCATCAAATCGAAGTCAAGGCGACTTATCCAGGGGCGGGGCCGCAAGAAATCGAGGAGGCGGTTTGCGTCCGTATGGAAGAAGCAATTTACGATTTACCTGGTGTAAAACGGCTGAAATCAGAAATCGTCGAGGGCGAGTGTTTTGTCAGAGTAACGATCCTGCCGAATTACAATAAGGAGCAGGTAATGAACGCGGTGCGGGGACGGGTGCAAGCCATACAGCGCCTGCCCAAGGGACTGGAAAAGATTGAAGTTCGGCCGGCCACCCGCATTGGTGACGATGGCGTTATCTGGGTAGCGTTGCATGGCCCCACCGATCCGCATACTCTCAAACGTCTAAGCGACCGTATCCAGGGCGATCTGTCGCAGATACCCGGCGTGACTCGCGCCCACAACTATTACGACCTGCCCTACGAAATCGCTATCGAAGTTTCTTCCGACCGGCTGCGCCAGTTCCGCGTATCACTGAATGAGGTCACCGAGACCATTCGGCGTGCTTCGGTGGATTTGCCCGGCGGGATAATGAAAAATCCGATGGGCGAGCTCTTGCTTCGAGTCAAGGGAAGAGCCCAGGATGACGTTTCGGTCGGGAATCTCGTCGTTCGCACCAATACAGATGGTAGCCGTATACTGCTTCGCGATGTGGCGGTAATCAAGGACGGCCTGGAGGAACGCTTATCGGAGTGGCATCACAACGGGGAAACGGCGCAAGGCTGGGAGATTCATGCCGAAAGAGATACGGTTGCGGTGGCGCGCCGTGTCAAAGCATATGCGGCGGAAATGAGGACGCAATTGCCGCAGGGAGTCGGGCTGATAACCTGGTGGGATGACTCTCAGGCCTATGAGGAACGGATCGGAACCTTGCTCGAGGATGGCTTGACAGGCTTCGTGCTGGTTTGCCTGATACTGACTCTATTCCTCCATCACAAGGTGGCGATCTGGGCTGGCCTTGGAATTCTAACGTCGATATTCGGTGCGTTCTGGTTGATGCCGGTGCTGGATGTATCCCTTAATATGCTGTCCCTCTTTGGCTTTCTTCTGGCCATGGGAATCTTGGTAGATGATGCGATCATCATAGGCGAATCCATCTATGCCAGGCAGGAAGCCGCGGATGCCGCAGACTTGCCAAAGGCCGGCGAGAAGCGGCCAACCATGACCGGAACCATGAGGAATCAGGCGTATCTTGAAGCTGCCATCTCTGGCGCTCGCGAGGTTGCCTTGCCGGTTATCCTGGCAGTCATGATCGTCCTTGTCGCGTTTCTGCCTGGCTTGTTTTTGCCAGGCTGGGCTGGTGAGATGATGAAGCCGATCTGTCTAGTGATGATACTAACCCTGGTGTTCTCTCTCATTGAGGCGCTGCTGATTTTACCCTCCCATCTGGCCGTTCCTCCGAGACCGAACCCCTCATACACCCCTCTGGTGCGACTGCGAACAGCGCTTAATCGTGGTTTGCAAGTTTTTATCCACAGAATTTATGAACCGTTGCTGGGAAAAGCGCTTGCCTGGCGTTATCTCACTGTTGCGGCTTTCGCTGTGCTGCTGATGCTGGCTGCCGCGATGGTGGCCGGAGGAGATGTCCGGCTTTCTTTGCAGGCTGACGTAACGAAGGACAGCTTCTGGGTACACCTGAAATTGCCCCAGGATACGCCTTACAGCGAAACCCGTCGGATCGCGGAAAAAGTGGAACGTGCCTTGCTGGAAATTCGAGACGAGCTGGACAGAGAAGCCGCAATTCGCGACCCGGACATTAAACAAAGCGTGATTGTTGGGGTGGAAACGATTATCTCGGAGCATGAGGCCGGATTCTGGACCGAATTGTCGCCAGCAGGACGAAAACATATTGTTGTGGAAGATTTTATCCGGGAATGGCGCAAACGTATCGGGGACATTGGCCGTGCCAAAATTGACTTTCTCTACAAGGAAGGCGACCTCCCTTACGATATGGAATTCGACTTGGGGCATTCTGATCCGGCGACTCTGGCCCTGGCAGTCACGCAATTCAAGCAGAAACTGGCAGGCTATCCTGGCGTATATGACGTGATGGACTCCGCCGAGCCCGGCAAACCGGAAGTTCGCCTTCTCCTGAAACCTGAGGCCGAACATCTGGGGCTTAGGCTGGAAGATCTCGCCGAACAAATGCGGCATGCCTACTACGGCGACGAGGTGCATCGGCTTCAAAGAGGGCGCAACGAGGTCAAGGTGATGGTGCGTCTGCCTCGCAGCGAAAGACAATCCCTGGATGATCTGCAAAGTCTTCCTATCCGGCTGCCCAGCGGGGCCCAAGCTCCCTTGGGAACCCTGGCGGAAATCGATCTGCTGCCCGGGCAGGCCAGGCTGCTCCGCCAGGACCGACAGCGCATCCTGAAAATCCAGGCTCAGATCGATCCCAAGCTGACAGACGCCAATGCAATCCATGCCAGTTTGACGGCAGAAGAAATTCCACAAATAAAGCGACAATTTCCTGGATTGGATGTCAACATTGGCGAGGAGCGCCAGGAGCAGGACCAAACCGCCCAGACCCTGATACTCTATACCGCCGCTGCCTTGGCAGTGGTTTATGCCTTGATCGCAATCCCGTTTCGTTCTTATGTAAAGCCACTGATCTTTTTACTGGGCGCCCCAGTTGCCTGGAGTGGCGCAGTGTTGGCGCACTGGCTTATTGGCTTGTCGCTATCTATGGAATCCCTCGTAGGGATGATCGCCGCCAGCGGCGTAGTAATCAACGATAGCCTGGTCCTGCTGGATTATATTCAGAAACGGGGGAATACAGATCAGCCCATGGCAAGCCTCATCCTCGAAGCCTGTACCGCTCGCTTTCGCCCAATCCTACTGGCTTTCCTCACTAACTTCGTCGGTTTTCTCCCGATTCTGCTGGAAACCAGCGAGCAGGCCCAGTTTCTGGTTCCGATGACCCTCTCTTTAACCGTTGGCCTACTAATAGGCATGACCGCCAGCCTAATATTGACGCCGGTTTGTTATGCCATCGTAGAGAAACCTTGATTATCGCTTGTTGGTCTTGTCTCCTAACCGAAGGTGTTACATGCGGTCAAGACGATAGAACGGCAAGGCTGGTTATATTGAACCATACGTGCCGAGATTCCCCATAACCGCGAGCCGCAACATGCTTATCAGTCAGAAAAGGTGCCTATATCCGCCTCCCGCTTGATCTGCTGTGCAGGTGGCATGTCAAAAAATTAAAACGTGGGCACTAGAGCAAGCCGGAGTTGAGCTTATGTCAGTGCAAAATGGCGTGCAATTGATGAGGAATAACGTTGCCACCTGACCGTTTAAGCTCCAGTATCCCGACGGGGAGAAAAACGGAAACCTTCACGGCCTGTCTGGCGCTCCATAATGAAAGATGCACTTTGAAAGAGTGTTAGGTTAGGTAATGTGCGCCCGGTTAGTCGGCCAGTGAGAAAACCCCACAGCAAGCAGCGGCGATCCTTTCGTTGCGTGGTAGGCAGATCCAAGAACCTCAGCCTCATAAGCTGGGGTTCTTCTTAGTGCATCCATAAGCGCCCGCGTAAGTTCATGCTTCACAACAGATCACGCCCCGTCCACTGGGAATGACTGAATGAAGCATATGTTAGAATCGGCAATACGATTGATTTGCTGTAAGAGAAAAGGAGGACCTAGCGTGAAAGTATCTGAACTGATAGGCGCTCAACTTGATTACTGGGTAGGTATCACAGACGGATTGCTGGTTGAGATTAAGGACGGTGTTTGTTTTCAAAAAGTATCAGATGGAAAGCGTGATTACTCGCCCTCTACAAATTGGACACAAGGGGGAGAAATCATAGAAAAGGAAAACATTTGCTGGTACGAAGATCATGACGAATTAATAGTCGAAGCTGGTGAAGTAGGTCGCCATCATATGAATCTACCTATACACACTCCAAAGCTAATTGCTGCTATGCGCTGCTATGTTGCAAACAAGTTTGGAGAAGTAGTGGCGGAAAAATAAACTTGATAAGTCTCCCATAATAGTCAAAAGTCTGTCACTTTTCACCGGAAACCGCGCTCTTAATCTTGCTTTCTTAAACGTAATCAATTTTACATTGGCGTTAGCCTTTGATATCGTTGGCAGCGCTGCCAAGTGATGAAGGGTTGGCTCTTATAGAGTGCCATTGCCTGGCGCTTGCTCTTAGCCGTCGAAATAGCATTGAGCGTCGGCCTAGAGGCGACTTTGCACTTCAGATGCCACTCAGATGGCAACCCACATCCCGCACCTTTTCCGGCTGTCGTGGCGCAATCCGAGCCGTTGCCTGGGGTTACAAAATGGTTACATTCATCAAAAAAAGGGCTACAAACCCTCCTGTAACTCCTTATTTACTGGTGGGTCTGGTTGGACTCGAATAACACCCCTCGTTCCTTGCTATACGACGTTCCAGGCAGTTCGATTTTACTTTGTTGCCCCCATAGTTGCCCCCACTCATATTTCGCTGCTTACATCGTCCCGTATGCTCATTGACTCAGACCCATGACCTGCGGATTAACAGTATTCGAGTCGCACCATCTAGCTAATTCTTGATAGTTCTAAGTAGAATGATTTCAAAGAGTATTTACTACCAATAGTGTCTACTCCGGTTCTATCGAATTCTCATGTTCTATGTATTATTC
>JALYOY010000226.1 GCA_030856655.1 Pseudomonadota bacterium
GGTGTACGCCCTGGATATGGGCGCGCTGCTGGCCGGTACCAAATATCGCGGCGATTTCGAGCAGCGCCTGAAGGCGGTGCTGAAACAGTTGCTCGACAGTTCCAACGCCATCCTGTTCATCGATGAAATTCACACGCTAATCGGCGCGGGAGCGGCTTCCGGAGGTACGCTGGACGCTTCCAACCTCCTTAAACCGATACTTAACACTGGCCAACTGAAATGCATCGGCGCCACAACTTACAGCGAATACCGCGGGATTTTTGAAAAGGATCACGCCCTATCGCGTCGCTTCCAGAAAATTGATGTGCTTGAGCCAAGCGTGGAAGAAACCGTCGCCATACTGCGCGGCCTGAAACCCCGCTACGAGGCGCATCATGGTGTTAAATATACCGCCGTTGCGCTCAGCACTGCAGCGGAATTGTCGGCGCGCTTCATCAATGACCGTCACCTGCCGGACAAGGCAATAGATGTGATCGACGAAGCCGGGGCGGCACAGCGCATCCTGCCCAAATCGAAGCAACGCAAGATTATCAGCAAGCACGAAATCGAGGACATTATTGCCAAGATTGCACGCATTCCGGCACAAAATGTTTCCAGCGATGACCGCAATACGTTAAAGACGCTTGATCGTGACTTGAAAACGGTGGTATTCGGACAAGACAGGGCAATTAACGCGCTAACCGCGGCGATCAAAATGGCAAGAAGCGGCTTGGGTAATCCGCAAAAACCGGTCGGATCGTTCCTTTTTTCCGGCCCCACCGGCGTTGGCAAAACCGAGGTGGCGCGGCAGCTGGCCTACGCATTAGGCATTCATTTGCACCGCTTCGACATGTCTGAATACATGGAGCGGCATGCGGTGTCACGCCTGATCGGCGCGCCACCGGGGTATGTCGGTTTTGATCAGGGCGGTTTGCTCACAGAGGCCATCATCAAGCAACCCTATTCGGTGCTGCTATTGGACGAAATTGAGAAGGCTCACCCAGATATTTTCAATATCCTGCTGCAAGTGATGGATCACGGTACCTTGACTGACAATAACGGCCGCAAGGCGGATTTCCGCAATGTAGTGATTGTCATGACTACCAATGCAGGAGCTGAATCGCTTACCAAAGCTTCCATGGGCTTTACCAAGGCGGCGCAGACGGGTGACGAAATGGGCGACATCAAGCGCATGTTTACACCGGAATTTCGCAATCGGCTGGATGCCATCATTTCCTTTGCATCCTTGGACAGAGACGTGATCCTGCGTGTAGTGGATAAATTCCTGATGCAACTTGAAGCGCAATTGCATGAAAAGAAAGTGGAAGCGATCTTCACCGACGCACTGCGGGAGTATCTTGCCAAAAACGGTGTTGATCCGCTCATGGGTGCGCGACCTATGGCGCGGCTTATTCAGGACACCATTCGCAGCGCCCTGGCGGATGAGTTGCTGTTCGGACGCCTTGCCAACGGCGGCAGAGTAACGGTGGACGTCGATGCCGATAGTAAGGTGAAACTTCGATTTGAGGAAGAAACCGCCATCGCTTTATAAGTCACGTAATAACGAGACAAAAAAGGCGCGTAATTCGCGCCTTTTTTATTCCAGACCATCGCTAAGCCTAAAGACCTGACTATTTACCTTTGGTTTCGTATTTGAAAGACAGGTTGACTCTTGCGCGATACGCGGTCACTTTACCATTTTCAACTACCATATCAAGCTTTTCTATTTCCGCAACTCTTAAATCTCTCAAGGTTTTTGATGCAGCCTTGACAGCATTCTTGGCTGCATCCTCCCAGGATACCTTGCTGGTTCCGACGATCTCCGTTATTCGATAAATGCTATCTCCTGCCATGATTCTTCTCCTTTTTAGTTAGCACACGACACCAAGCACGACACTAAACGAACTCAGCACATTAACCTGTTCACCCGTATCAGTTTATGATTAACCCCGACAGATTGCAATCAAGGCTCCGTTAAACCCGAGATCGGAGAAAGAGGCACAAAAAAACCCATCGTTCTCCCAGAATGGTCGAAAATAGCAATATTTAACCAGCGATGACCCGCTTAGTGATGTACCCGAGCGCTTCTTCTACCTGATCGACAAGAATAAGGCATAGCTCACCCGCTTTCAGATTGGCAAAGGCGGCATCGATGGCAACGAACTCGCCGCGAATTTCTTTGACATCGCGGGTGCGTTTCGCATTCTCAAGACCTTGCCGCAACAGGCCAAGCACTTCCCCGTCGGCACGACCTCGCTGACATTGATCCTGATAAAGCACCACCTCGTCAAAAGCATCGCCGAGTATCTCGGTCTGCTGACGGATATCTTCGTCGCGCCGGTCGCCGGCCCCACTGATGACGACTGAACGCCGGTTGGCCGGCATGTTATCAATGGCACGCACGAGTGCCCGAATTGCATCTGCGTTGTGACCGTAATCGGCAATCAACGTAGCGCCGCGGTGACTGAAAAGATTGAAACGGCCCGGGGCGGTTCGCGTGTCGTTGACGAAACTGGCTAGACCGGCTTGGATGATCTCCCAATCCAGGCTTAGCGCCCAGCCCGCTCCTGCAGCAGCCATTGCGTTTTCGATCTGGAACGCGACAGTGCCGTTTTGCGTGACGGGAATTCCAGTCAGGGGTATCCGATGCTCGAGACCGGCTTCCGCAGCGACAATTGAATCGCCATCGAGATATATGACGCGCTTGCATTGCGCGCGGTGTTTGGCTATCAGCGGGTTATCAGGATCGCGAGCGAAAAACGTGACTGAGCCTGGGCATTGGGCGGCCATTCCGGCCACTAGTGGATCGGCTGCATTGAGTACGGCGATGCCAGTGCCTGGGGTAACGTTCTGCACGACGACACGCTTGACGGCAGTCAAGTCCTCCACCGTGTTAATGTGGGAGAGACCCAGGTGATCGCCCATGCCGATATTCGTCACCACTGCGACATGGCAACGATCGAAGCCAAGCCCCTCGCGCAGCACGCCGCCGCGCGCTGTCTCGAATACCGCGGCGTCGACATCGGGATGGAGAAGAACTTTTTTTGCACTCTTTGGACCGCTGCAGTCTCCCGTATCGATGCGCTGGCCCTCGATATAGACGCCGTCGGTGCTGGTCATGCCGACACGCAGCCCTTGGCAACCCAGGATATTGGCGATCAGGCGAACGGTGGTGGTCTTGCCGTTGGTTCCCGTCACCGCGACGACCGGGATGCGGGCGTCATCGCCATCTTCAAACATATTGGCGATGATCGCCTCGCCCACTGCGCGTCCTTTGCCGAACGAAGGCTGCAAATGCATGCGAAGGCCGGGCGCGGCATTAATCTCGATAACGCCACCTTGTTCTTCCAGCGGTTTCGACACGCTATTGCAAACCACATCAATTCCACAGATGTCGAGCCCGATCATC
>JALYOY010000240.1 GCA_030856655.1 Pseudomonadota bacterium
CGTGTACCCTCCGGAAAAATGACTATCCAAAAGCCCTGCCTAAGGCGGTCTTTTCCCTGCTCAACGATCTGTTTGAGCGCTGCCTTTCCCGACTTGCGGTCAATTGCGATGGGACTGGTCAGGGCCAATGCCCAACCGAAGAACGGAACACGCAACAACTCTCTTTTAAGCACCCACACCTGAGGCGGAAAAATCTGCTGAAACGCGAGTGTTTCCCATGCGGATTGATGTTTGGATAGGACGATACTCGGTGTTTGGGGAATATGTTCCGCCCCTATCACGCGATAATGAATCCCACACACGACGCGGAGCAAAAAAAGCATCAGATGCGCCCAACCGGAAGTAATACGATAGCGGGTAAGCGGCGATAGCGGAAACGCGGCGAATACAATCAGCGCATAAAGTGGAGTAATAACGATTTGCAATAGACTATATAGTGTCGAGCGCGCCGCCAGAATCATACTCATTCTGCCAGGGCGTCCGCGGCTGCTGCGAGGTCAGAGAATATTCTAGTGTTTTCCGGTAGCCCGCCTTCTGCTCTCGTTTTTTTGCCTTTGCCGGTAAGCACCAGGACCGGGATAGCCCCTACTGCGGCCGCAGCCTGTAAATCACGCCGTGAATCGCCGATTGCAGGCACGTCATTTAGCTCCAGCCCAAAGCGCTGCGAGATTTCCTCGAACATGCCGGTCGCCGGCTTGCGGCAAACGCACTGGTCCGTATTGGTATGAGGGCAGAAGAACATCGCGTCGACGCGCCCGCCTGCCTGGTTCACCGCTTTCCACATTTTGTCATTGATGGCATTGAGTGCCGCCATATCCAACAGTCCGCGTCCGATGCCGGATTGATTGGAGGCAACTACTACCCGATAACCCCTCTGGGTGAGGTGTGCGATCGCCTCCAGGCTGCCGGGAATGGGCTTCCATTCATCTGGCGTCTTAATGAAGTCGGCACTGTCATAATTGATGACACCGTCGCGGTCGAGAATGATCAGCTTCATCTTGGGCAGATAATCTCAGGTAGCCAACTTGGAAATATCGGCCACTCGATTCATGGCCTGCTGTAACTGCGCCAATAGCGCAAGGCGATTGGCGCGCAAAGCGGCATCTTCAGTATTCACCATCACACTGTCAAAAAATGCATCCACCGGCGTTTTCAATGCTGAAAGTTGTTGTAGAGCTGAACTGAATTCTCCAAGCCTAAAAGCGGCATCGGCTTTTGGTATTATCATGCTGAGCACAGAATGCAGCGTCTGCTCCGCAGGTTCTTTTAATAGCTTAACATTTACCGCACTGCCGAGCCCACCTTCAACCTTTTTCAAAATATTGCTCACCCGCTTGTTAGCGGCAGCAAGGCTTTCAGCTTCTGGCAAAGCAGAAAATGCGCGTATGGCAGCAAGGCGTTGAGGAATTTCGTTCAGAAATTGCGGCCGTTTTGCTATGACTGCCTCAATCTGCTGTGCGGAGTAGCCTTGTTCGCGCAGATGGCTGGACATTCTTTCATAGATGAAATTAAGCAACTGATGGGATTCAGCGTTACCAAAATTAATCTTATTATCGAATACTCCACTAGAAATTCTGATCATTTCTTCCAGAGAAATTTCAAGCCTCTTTTCTATCAGCATGCGGGTCACGCCTAAGGCGTGCCGACGCAATGCGAATGGGTCTTTGTCGCCGGTCGGAACCTGTCCAATGCCAAACATGCCGACCAGTGTTTCCATTTTATCCGCCAGTGCGACGCAGATGCCAGCCATATTGCGCGGCAGCGTGTCGCCCGCAAAGCGCGGCTTGTAGTGGTCTTCGATGGCAAATGCAATATCGTCCGGCAGTCCGTCGTGCTGCGCGTAATAGCGTCCCATAATACCTTGCAACTCGGGGAATTCAGCAACCATATTGGTGAGCAGGTCTGCTTTGGATAGCATCGCCGCTTCACCAGCGTGTGCTGCAAGTTCATTGCTGCCCAATTGCAGACTAATCGCTTGCGTGATCGCCCAAATCCGCTCCACACGCTCTGCCTGAGTACCGAGCTTATTGTGATAAACGACCTTATCCAGAGCGGCAACACGTGAATATAGCGTCTTCTTGCGATCTTGATCGAAGAAGAATTTGGCGTCGGCCAGACGGGAACGCACAACGCGTTCGTTGCCGCCTGTTATTTGGCTGGCATCCGAGGGACGGATGTTGGAAACGATGAGAAATTTGTTGGTAAGTTTGCCGTTTACATCCAGCAGCGGAAAGTGTTTCTGGTTCGCCTTCATGGTAAGAATCAGGCATTCTTGCGGTACCTCGAGGAATGCGGTATCGAACGTTCCGACCAGTACATTAGGTCGCTCGACCAATGCCGTCACTTCGTCCAGTAATGCATCATCTTCGATGAACTTGAGGCTCTCCCCGACCGTGGCAACGGCGAGTTGGCTCACAATCTCTGCGCGGCGCGCGGTGAAGCTGGCGATGACTGCGCCTTCCGTTTCCAGTTGCTGTGCGTAACTATCGGCGTCTAGCAGTACTATCGGATTCGCACTGGCCTCGAAGCGATGGCCCTGTGTTTTGTTTTCGGCGGTCAATCCCAGCATTTCCACCATCGGTAAAATCTCCGCACCGTGCAGCGCGACCAGTCCATGCACAGGGCGCACGAAACTCGCGGTACTCCAGCCATCGGCCAGTTGGTAGGACATCACTTTGGCAATTGGCAGCTTCGTGACCAAGGTATCCAGCACCTGTTGCAAATTTATCGCCAAAGGGAGCCCGGCAGCTACATCGGTGTGGAAGAGAAATTCTGTCCTTCCATCAAATTCCCGAGAGATACGCTCCTCAAGAGCCGGTGGAAATAACTCATCCCGGTACCCGCAGCTTTGCTGTAGTTTTTTGCGGAATGCTTGTGTGTATCCTCCATCCGCTCCAATCCCCACCGATACCGGCATGAGCTTTACCTTGCAAGGTTTCTGTACGGCTGATTCCAGGACCTTGGTGATATGCGCCCCAAGTCTTCTGGGAGAGGCAAATGTTGTCAGTTGCGAACCGTCCTCAAGATTGTGAAGTTTTTGCAATCCTTCAAACAAGAGAGTTCCAAATGATTCCCCCAAATGTTTCAGAGACTTTGGCGGCAACTCCTCAACGAGCAACTCAACGAGCAAACTTCTGGCTGCATGACTCAAGGAATGTTCTCCATCAATTGCTCGACGCGCTCGTGCGGCGCCATAGGGAAACCCAAACGTTTGCGGCTCTCGTAATAGGCTCGAGCCACGCTACGTGCAAGATCGCGAATTCGTCCGATATAGGCGGCGCGCTCTGTGACGGAAATCGCGCCGCGCGCGTCCAGGAGATTGAACGTATGCGCAGTTTTCAACACTTGTTCGTAAGCAGGTAACGCCAGTTCTCGTTTTATCAGATATCCGGCTTGTGCTTCGTGATTGCTAAAGGCGTTCAGCAAAAAATCGATATCGCTGTGTTCGAAATTGTAGGCTGATTGCTCGACTTCGTTCTGGTGATATATATCACGGTAGAAGAGTCCTTTCGTCCAGGTCAGGTCGAACACGCTTTCCACACCTTGCAGGTACATGGCAAGCCGCTCCAGCCCATAGGTGATCTCACCCGTAATAGGCTTGCAGTTCATGCCGCCGACTTGCTGAAAATACGTAAATTGTGTTACCTCCATGCCGTTCAACCATACTTCCCAGCCCAAGCCCCAGGCGCCAAGTGTCGGATTTTCCCAATCATCCTCAACGAAGCGAATATCGTTTTGTTTCAGATCCAAGCCGAGTTCTTTCAGCGAATCAAGGTACAGTTCGAGGATATTAGCAGGCGCGGGCTTCAGCACGGCCTGAAACTGATAATAATGCTGCAAGCGGTTGGGATTTTCGCCATAGCGCCCATCCTTGGGGCGGCGTGTCGGTTGCACATACGCAGCTTTCCAGGGCTCCGGACCAAGGGCGCGAAGGAAGGTGGCAGTGTGTGAGGTACCCGCACCCACTTCCATGTCGTAGGGTTGGAGCAGCACACAGCCCTGCTTATCCCAATAGTGTTGCAGGGCGAGGACAATTTCCTGGAATGTAAGCATGTAACACCTGAGAAAATTGCGACAATGGTTAACAATTATAACATTGGGATTTTACAGCTTTTTATCTGCGCCGCGAAAAATCGGCAACAAACCTGCGAATAGCAATACCCCTGCAAGGCCCAATACCAGACTGTTGCCGAACTGGACATAAGGCGTCGCACCGCTGTATCCCTGTGCCATGCCATGTAACGCGGTTGTGGTAAACACTTCCGCTTCCTGCAACACGATGCCTCGTTCATTAATAATTGCGGTAACGCCGGTATTGGTGGCGCGTAGCATGTAACGGCCGGTCTCCAGTGCGCGCATTTGTGAAATCTGCAAGTGCTGGCGTGGCCCGATGGATCGCCCGAACCAGGCGTCATTGCTGACATTGGCAAGCAGCGTGGCGTGCGGCAACTGTGTGATTATTTCTTCTCCGAATACATCTTCATAGCAGATATTCACTGCTACCCTCTGCCCGGCGAGATTCATGGGTTGTTGGTCAAGCCCGCCGCGCGAAAAGTCTGATAACGGGATTTTCAATACATTGATGACCCAACCGAACACCGGCTTCAATGGAATAAATTCGCCAAATGGGACTAAATGGTGTTTTCGGTAGCTCTGGTCGGAAGACGCGCCGAAACTGAACATGGTATTGTAATATTCGCCTCCGCCACCGGGCGCTTCAACCATGCCGACAAGAATATCTCCATTATTCCGCTTGGCATGGGTTGCAAGTTGCGCCAGATAACTCGATGGAACCTCGTCACGGGATAGCGGCACAGAAATTTCCGGCGTGATAATCAAACGGCTGCTGCTTTCCCGCGTGAGCCTGGCATAAGTATCCATGGAATTGACGAGTTGATCTTCCCGCCATTTCATATCCTGCGAAATATTCCCCTGCAACAAGCTCACTGTTACCGGTTCACCTCGCGGTTCAGTCCAACGGATATGCTGTAAGCCGAAACCGATAATCCAGATCGCCAAAAGAGGCAGCAGGTAACGCCATTTTCGAAATTGCTTTTCAAAGAACAAACATATGAGCGCCGCGCTTAGAACGAGTATCAGTGATACGCCATAGACTCCGACCACTGGGGCAAAACCTCCCAGAGGGCTGACTGGTGCTTGCGAATAGCCCAGTGTCAGCCATGGGAAACCGGTGAACAACACGCTGCGCAGCCAATCCGACAGCCCCCACAATGCAGCGGCAGTCAGTGACCAGACGATCGGCGCGATGATATGTAGCCTCGTCAGTATCCAGCCTGTCACGGCGGGGAATAATGCGAGATAGGCGCACAGAAAGAACAGCGCAATCACTGCGATTGGCATCGGCATTGCACCGAAATCATGCAGGCTGACGTAAATCCACGTCACTCCAGCGCTGAACATGCCCATGCCGAAAGAGAAGCCCAGCATCGCGGCATGCAAGGGTGACGCGCTTTTGCGCCAGAAATGACACAGTAGTGCGAGCGTGAGAACCGGAATAGGAAAAAGATAAAACGGCGCAAATCCGAGAACGGTAAATACGCCGAGTAGAAACGAGGTAGCTAATGCCGAGCGGATTGTCTTCAATGGCGATTCAATATCTTCTTTCGGAATCTATATGGAGGGGGGCAAGTTAGTCAGGCTAGAGATAACTCTCCAGCAGTCAGCGCATTCTTCTGCATCATACCCAGATATTGTTTGTGATTCGGTGGGGAGAACAAGTGCTCAACAAGGATCCTACGGAGATGGCATCGCATGAGACTTGAAGTGGAAACCAATTCGAAAAAATTGTGAATTCCGCAAATAAAGAGGATGAGCCAAGGCGACTTCCGCTACACCACTTAAGACTGAGCGAAAAGACATAAAACGCAGAAATCGTTTATCAGACAGGTCACGTTTGGGTTCTCATTCTCTCTTCGGTAACAGTAATCGAAACGTCGAACCCACCCCTACCTCGGACTCGATTTCCAGTTTGCCTCCTAAAAGTCTGGTGGCTTCTGAAGCAATGGACAGCCCCAGCCCTACGCCCGGTTTACCATAAGTATTGCCGCGCCGGAAGGCATCAAATAAATGACTCAAGTTTTCCGGCGCAATACCCGGCCCTTGATCGCTAATGCTCAATACCCAACTGATGTCCTGATTAACCGAGCTATTCCGAGCCGTCATTTTTACTCTTCCCCCTGAGCTGTATTTCACTGCGTTACCTAGCAAGTTTTGCAATACGAGCGTCAGCAACCCTTCGTCGCTGATGGCCCGGGCTCCATCGGGTACGTCTACATCCAGTTCCAACCCTCTGGATTTTGCATCGTGCGCTAACCGATCGGCTACCTCGGGTAGCAACCTATTCAAATCAATTAATTCCGCTGTGTGATGAAGAAGTTCTTTCCGCAATTGCTCTGATTGCAGCAGTCGGTCCATCCCGGCAGTCGTTTGGAAGATGGCCCGCTTGATAGACTGAAGATTCCCTACGCTGTCTGCGAATTCCGGGCTTTGAGTAAGCTTTGCGGCGAGAAGCTGCAAGTGAAGCATAGCATTGTTGAGATGGTTGCGAAGATCATGCGAAAGAAACGAAAGATACTTAGACTGAACCTCGGTAGAGGCTCTGATCTGCTGCTGCAAGTGTTCGGTAAACATGACGATCCCGCTCTGAAGGGCCGTATCTACAGCCATGTTCAAGGCGACATTATTCCGCACATCCAGACGCTCATCCAATACCTCCGAAATTTGTTCGATAATTACCCGACGAAGCAGCCGGTATTCAACGACTAACTCGCGCATATTATAATTTTCTTGGAAGCGGGATACACCATGCATTTTGCTGCCTTCCATGAGATCGCGGGTGGTGACAGGCTTGTCCGAGGAAAATGCGTCGATAATCTCTTGCAGGATTAAAGGCACTGAGTCGCGGAGATTTTGTAGGGTGAGCGCGTCAGCAGCGGGTAATGTATGAACTACCGCGGCTTCCCATTCTTGGAGAATGGCCTCCTTCCGCAACCTCAAGGCGGATGCGAGAAGGGGAAAAGTGTGGTAAGCCAAGAGATCAAGCGTCAGGTCTTCCGTGGACATGAAGTGTCCTCCATGAGGTAATGTAAAACTCTTAGAAAGTTTGGATGTCTTTTGCTGCTGCAGGGTGTTATTCTGGCTTGGAGCAGCGGTTCGGCCGAGTTTCAGGCAAGAGAATATATTTTTTTTGCTTGGAACTGACATATTGCCCACCTTCGACGTAGGCAATATTTATGTTAAACTTCATATTCTCAAAAGCCGTGAGGAAAGCATGTTAGGCGACAAAATCGGCATTTTAGCGCAAAAACCGCTGATGCTGACCAAAAAAAGACTGCGTTGGCTAATTCTGTTATCGAGTTTTCCACTGTTCGGTATGGTGGCTGCTTTCGGTATCGCGCCAGATACTTCATTGGAGGATCTTTCTGTAGAAGAAGTTATTCTCGGTCTTGATCTCCCTGAAATTCTTCCGGCTCCTGACGCAAATATGACATTCTGGCGGCAGGAAAGCATCCAGCGCGGCGACACAATTGCAACCCTGCTTTCCCGGCTCGAAGTGAATAATCACGATGCGGCCAATTTCCTGCGTGACACAAGGGACGTCAAGGGCATGCATCAACTAGTGGCCGGCAAGATCATCCATGTTCAGACGACTGCAACAGGTGAATTGCGCCTGTTACGCTACTTTCCGGGTGGCAGCGAACAGTTGGTGATGGAAAAAAGCGACGGTGTTTTCAAAGTAAGCGGACAAGCGGTCAATCTGGAAACGCACATTCAGATGAAATCCGGCGTGATAAATAGCTCGCTGTTCGCCGCCGTTGATGGCGCGGGTGTGCCTGACAGCGTTGCGACCCAGATTGTCGATATATTGGCATCCGATATTGATTTTCATCGGGATCTACGCAAAGGTGACCGCTTTACCGTGGTATATGATTCGCTCTATGGCAATGGCGAACCCGCTAGAGCCGGGCGCGTGCTGGCAGTGGAATTCATTAATCAGGGGACGCCCCACCGGGCAGTATATTTTAAGTCCGAAAATGGGGAAAGCGGTTATTACGCTCCAGACGGTAAGAGTCTGCGAAAAGCATTCTTACGGTCGCCACTGGAATTTTCCCGCATCAGTTCCGGCTTTTCCAGCGCTCGTTTCCATCCGATCCTCAAAACATGGCGCGCGCATAACGGCATCGATTACGCTGCGCCGACAGGCACGCGGGTAAAGGCGGCTTCCGATGGTACAGTGGCATTTGCCGGTTGGCAGGGTGGTTATGGTAATGTCGTTATTTTACAGCACCATGGTCAATACTCTACCGTGTATGGTCACCTATCGACTTTTGCCAAAGGGTTGCGTCAGGGCCAGCGCGTCAGCCAGGGCGATATCATCGGTTTTGTCGGCGCTACCGGAATGGCTACTGGTCCGCATCTGCATTATGAGTTTCGCTTCAATGGCGTCCAACGCGACCCGTTACGTGTGGCAATGCCCGCCGCCAACCCCGTCTCTGGGAGAAGCATGCCCGCATTTTACGAATATACAAAACCATTGATGGCTCGGCTGGACATGCTGCGCGGCACCAGCCTCGCGTTCCTGGACTAGTCCTGTTACTCATTTGCGGCACAATATAACAGGGCATACCGGCAAACGGATTTGAAAACCGCTTACTATGTCGGTATCATGTCGGGCACCAGTCTCGACGGTGTTGATGCGGTGCTGGCTGATTTTAGTTCTTCATCTCCATCTCTGCTATATACCTTTTATCTTCCTTACGACAGAGACCTGCGCGGCCGATTGCTGGATCTGCACAATTCGGGTAATGATGAGTTGCATCGTGCAGCCATGCTTGGCAATGAACTTGCCCGTCATTATGCTGAGGCCGTAGTACATCTGCTTGAAAAAAATGGTATCAAACCGCAGAATGTTGCTGCCATCGGTTGTCACGGTCAGACTGTGCGCCACTGCCCGCAAACGGAAAGAGGCTATACAATCCAGCTGTGCAGCCCAGCATTGCTTGTTGAACTAACCGGCATCACCGTGGTGGCTGACTTCAGGAGTCGTGATATAGCCGCCGGGGGTCAAGGTGCTCCTTTGGTTCCGGCATTTCATCAAGTCTTGTTCAGTGATCCTCAAACACATCGTGTCATCGTCAATATCGGTGGTATCTCCAATCTCACCAGTCTCGCGCCTAATGAACAAGTGACCGGATTCGATTGCGGTCCCGGCAATATAATGATGGATGCATGGTGCCTGCGGCACACCGGAAAGACTTACGATGAAAATGGGTCATGGGCTGCTTCAGGCGAAGTAATCCCGGCATTGCTTGAAAAACTCCAGATGCTTCAATTTTTTTCTCTTCCGCCGCCAAAAAGCATCAGCAGGGAAGTATTCAATCCGGCTTGGCTGGAGGCTTGCTCATCCGGAGATGAGAAGCCCGCGGATGTGCAGGCAACGCTGTTGCAGTTGACCGTCTTGGGAATTGCTGAGTCAGTGTTTGCGTATTTCCCACGTGCCGCGGAAATCTATCTGTGCGGCGGCGGTGCGCGTAACACGACGTTGGTTGCCCGGTTACGGATGGCATTGCCAGGTAAAAAGGTGGAATTGACAGATAGCCTTGGCGTCGACGCCGACTGGTTGGAAGCGTATGCTTTTGCCTGGCTGGCGAAACAAGCGATGCTGGGAGTTCCCGGCAGTCTTCCGACGGTAACCGGCGCTAAAGGTGCCAGATTGATCGGTGCGATCTACCCGGTTTAAAACCGGTTTTTTCACCTTTGCCTCCGACCACCTCCTCTGCGAATAAAAACGAAAGCCTCAGTTGCCTAAACGGAGAATGACGATCCGCAACCACAGGTACTGGAGGCACCCGGGTTCTTGATAACAAACTGGGCGCCCTCCGCGTTTTCCTGATAGTCGATTTCCGCCCCGGCCAGATACTGGAAACTCATCGGATCAATCAGGAGTTTCACGCCGTTCTTTTCCATTACGGTATCGTCTTCGCTGGTTAATTCATCAAAGGTAAAACCGTATTTGAAACCGGAGCATCCACCACCAGCCACAAATACTCTCAGTTTGAGATCATAATTCCCTTCTTCTTCGATCAATTGCCTGACCTTACTCGCCGCGCTATCGGTAAAGATCAATGGGACCTGCATTCCTGCGACCAAGTTTGCCTCGGTTGCTGCGTTCATTTTGAGTTTCCGAATAAAATTAATCAGGAAAAAATTATCCTCTGCTATCGCATAAACGTCAATCACCATGGGCAGAAGGGATCAACGCTACGACGTTGTTGCCAGGCTGCGTATCATCCTGTTGAAGCAACATACCTTCGACCAAGGCTCCAAGCTGAATTTCCATGGTTTTGTAACATACTTCACCCGAGACCCTGGCTTTGGCTTGTAGTTCCAGATATTCATCTGAATATATAGGACCTATTACGGTACCATTAATGACCGCATGAGAAACCTGGATTTTGCCTTCAACAACCGCTTGATCGCTCAGCACCAGGGTGCTGGGCTTGTCCCCTGTTGCAGTAATATTTCCTCGGACTTGACCATCTATGCGCAAACCTCCGCTAAAGCTGATATTGCCTTCGATGCGGGTGCCTGCGCCGATAAGCGAATCAATATGGCTATGAGGTTTGTTTATTTTCGTTCCGAACATTCTCTCTCCTTCGCTAAGATAGGTTCACAGTTTGCACGACCTTTGCCTGCGCTGCACCTTTTTCAAACACCTTCACCTGCATGCTCTCCACGGTGGCGTCTGGCGGCATATGGAAGCTTTTCTCCACTCGTTGGTAGAACTTAAAGCTAACATTAAACGTCTTTGAAGGGTTTTCGCTGCCAAGAGGCGTAACCATTTTTTCTCCATTCTGCCGGAAATTAACCACGAATTCCAGACTGCCCTGGAAATCCTTGGTGCGCTGTCCGCCTTGCACCAGCAGCAGGCTATAATGATACTCTCCAGGCAGTTGCCCCCGTTCCAGCTTTAAACGGCCGATGGAAACTCTTTGTTCAGTTTTTCCGTTGAGCGATAGGAGGTTCTGAAAAAACGCCAAATCTTCTTTCAGACGCGTATTTTCATCTCCCAGTACTTTGACTTGCTTGGTAACATCTTCGCTTGCGGCAACATCCATTTGTAACTGGCGCTCAAGGCTAGCTGCTTTTATGCGTAGTTCATCGTTATCTTGCTCCAAGCGTTTGTTCAGCTGGGATAGCCGATCCTGTTCATAGCGTGTTTCATTCTTGTCAGAACCCGAAAATTTGCGCCCTGCATCGTACATCCCCCAGGATAGCCCCAATGCGACCGCGGTAAGGACGGCGATAATCAGCCAGCGCAAATACCCCGGACTTTGCGGGCGCACTGCCACACGCGGCGCGAATATACCGGATTTTCTTTTTAGCGATTTAATTCTAACCATGAAATTATCGCGCTATGAAGTGATATACCGGGGCGTAGCGCATTACAAGAATCACGGAGAAGTCTTCCAATTTAAATAGCCAAAGTACAAGGCTTTTAGGGCAGCAATGGAACAAAGTCGATAGCAAGCATTTCCGGCAAGCCGAACATAATATTCATGTTCTGCACGGCCTGCCCCGCTGCACCCTTGACGAGATTGTCGGTTACGGACAGTATTACTGCCGTGTCTCCGCCCTGCGGGCGGTGGATTGCAACGCGGCAGAGATTCGAGCCTCGTACTGAGCGAGTTTCGGGATGAGCGCCAGCGGGAAGCACGTCAACAAACGGCTCGCCGGCGTAGCGTTCTTCGTATAACGCCTGTAAGTCGGCATTACTAATAAGTCTTGCATAGAGCGTGGCGTGAATGCCTCGGATCATCGGGGTGAGATGCGGGACAAATGTGAGTCCGACCGATCTCCCCGCCATGTGAGATAAGCCTTGCCTGATTTCCGGCAAATGGCGGTGTCCAGGAACGCCATAGGCTCGGAAATTGTCCGACGCTTCGGCAAACAGTGTATGGACTTCCGCGTTTCTTCCCGCGCCGGAAACACCGGATTTCACATCGGCAACAAGATGATCCAAGTCTACAATACCAGCTTCGATCAACGGCAAGAAACCTAGTTGCACTGCGGTGGGATAGCAGCCCGGATTTGCGACAAGCTGAGCGCCTTTGATTTCCTCGCGATTGATTTCGGGCAGACCGTAGACAGCCTCTGCCACCAGATCAGGGCATGCATGCGGCATGCCATACCATTTTTCCCACACCGCGACGTCCTTGATACGGAAATCGGCGGCCAGATCTATGACCCTCACTCCCGCCTTCAGCAGCGATCTGACTTGTTGCATGGCAATGCCGTTGGGTGTGGCAAAGAATACGATGTCGCATTTGCCCAGGTCAGCTTCGGCTGGATCACAAAATCTAAGTGGTACCCGTCCGCGCAGACTGGGAAATAGCTCGGCTACAGCCATTCCGGCTTCTTTGCGCGAGGTGATGGCACGTATGCTCGCCTCGGGATGCTGCGACAGGATACGCAGTAACTCTACGCCGGTATAGCCGGTTCCCCCTACAATACCAACTTTAAGCATAAAATCTCCAGGTTTCACCACGAAGGACGGAATCCCTCGCGAAGCTTGAGGGATGGATGTTGCCCATCAAACATACCTTCGATCAACATTTTTGACCGTCCTTCCGTTGGTAGATCGCCAACAACCGAGCTTGCCTGAAACTTTTAGAGATACCTTTATTTTTTTGGTTCGATTAGCATGATTGCCTGCGAAGAAATGTAGCCGGCTGAGATTATAAGAAAAAAAAGCCGCCAGAAACAGGCGGCTTTTCCAGGGATCCCGATGCGCAAAAACTTATCGTTTGGAGAACTGCTTGCGCCGGCGCGCCTTGCGTAAGCCCACCTTCTTCCGTTCCACTTCACGCGCATCACGCGTAACCAGGCCGGCATTGCTCAATACGGGTTTAAGCGTAGCGTCAAAATCAATCAATGCACGGGTAATGCCATGGCGCACCGCTCCAGCCTGTCCGGATTCACCGCCTCCGTGAATGTTGACCATAATGTCAAAGTTTGTGAGATTTCCGGTTAACTCAAGCGGCTGGCGAACCACCATGCGGCCGGTTTCACGGGAAAAAAATTCGTCAACCGGTTTGTCATTGACAGTAATCAAACCTTTGCCTGGTTTGATGAACACCCGCGCCACCGCACTTTTGCGACGACCGGTACCATAATTATACGTTGCGCTCATGATATTAAGCCCTGACTTCGAGTTGTCGCGGTTGTTGCGCCGCGTGGGGGTGCGAGGCACCGGCGTAGACTTTGAGTTTCTTCAACATGGCGTAGCCGAGCGGTCCCTTTGGCAACATGCCCTTGACTGCTTTTTCCAGCGGCCTCCCCGGAAATCGCGCATGCATTTTGGCGAAACTGGTTTCATAAATGCCGCCTGGATAACCGCTATGACGGTAATAAGTCTTGTCTTCTGCCTTGTTGCCGGTGACGCGCAGCTTGTCGACATTAATGACGACGATAAAATCTCCGGTATCCACATGAGGAGTGAAGATGGGTTTATGCTTGCCCCGCAAACGATGCGCAATCTCTGCAGCAAGGCGGCCTAGCACCTTGTCGGCCGCGTCGATCACGAACCAGTCATGGGTCACTTCATGTGGTTTGGCTGAAAAGGTTTTCACAAAGCCTGCCCCTGCTTATTTAGATAACCGCGAATTTTATGCCAGGCTGGAGCGAATGTCAAACTTGAGTCCTTCCGCAAATCGGATACCCATCGCCAACAGCGCTGGAGACGCCGCTGTCGTTTTTTTATGCTCTTATACTCGCGGCACGGTCTTCCATCCGCTATTGTCGCTAGTGCCGCATGGAATTAATCTTTGCCTATTCCTACCAAAATTCTCGAGAAAACAGGTATTATGTCGGCAAAAAAGTGCTGCCGGCGAGTTGCTGGAGTGAGCGAGTTCAGCGGTGCGGAAGTACTTTAACAGTTTTATTATCTTATTGTCCGAGGAGAGCGTTGCATGTCACAAAAACACCCTGTTATCGCCGTCACCGGTTCGTCCGGCGCCGGTACGTCGACGGTCAAGAATAGTTTCGAGCATATTTTTCGCCGCGAGAAACTGACTGTTGCGGTGGTAGAGGGCGACAGTTTCCATCGGTATGACCGGGACGCCATGCGGGCAGCCGTAGCAGAATCTGAGAAGGACGGTGATCATCCCATCAGTCATTTTGGTCCGGAAGCGAACGAATTTGAGAAATTAGAGGCATTATTCAAGGAGTACGGCGAGAGCGGAAGCGGCAAGACCCGTCTGTATCTGCACAACGACGAAGAAGCGGCACCTCATAAGCAGAAGGCTGGTTCGTTCACCCCGTGGACATCGATAGAGCCCGGTTCCGATATGCTGTTTTATGAGGGCTTGCATGGCGGTGTTAAGAGCGATACCGCCGATGTGGCAGAATATGTGGATTTACTGGTAGGCGTAGTGCCCATTGTCAACCTGGAATGGATCCAGAAAATACACCGCGACATGAATGCCCGCGGTTATTCGGCAGAAGCGGTGACTCATACCATCCTCCGCCGTATGCACGATTATGTGTATTATATTACTCCGCAATTTTCTCGTACTCATATAAATTTTCAGCGGGTACCCACGGTTGATACATCCAATCCCTTCATTGCGCGCGACATTCCGACCTTGGATGAAAGTTTTGTCGTGATTCGTTTCCGCGATCCCAAGAATGTGGATTTTCCTTACCTGCTTTCCATGGTTCACAACTCATTTATGTCTCGTCCCAATACAATTGTGGTTCCCGGCGGAAAAATGGGGCTGGCTATAGAACTGATATTAACGCCGCTCATTCTGGATCTCGTGAGGGAAAGCCGAAACAAGTAATGGGGCAGGTTTTCTGGAAAGAGTGGCTGTCTCAATAAAGCGCGCCTTTATCGAGTCAAACCTCATTGTGGTCTCACGGTAATCAAGAAATTTCATCCTCTTTATGCGGTCCTTTACGGCTTTACGGCAGCGTTAGTCGATTAAGTTAAATAATCCGGTCACAAACTCCCGCCGGAAAGTTTTCTTTGAATGTCTTCCCTACTTTCAGCATTAAATCCTGAACAACTTGAAGCCGTTACCCTACCGCATCAGTCAGCGCTGGTGCTGGCGGGCGCAGGTAGCGGCAAGACGCGGGTGCTCACCACCCGTATCGCGCATTTAATACAGTCTGGTCAGGTCGGTCCTCACGGCATACTCGCCGTCACTTTCACTAATAAGGCAGCGAAGGAAATGCTGACTCGCATTTCTTCCATGCTGCCGATCAATACGCGTGGCATGTGGGTGGGTACTTTCCATGGCCTGTGCAACCGCATGCTGCGCGCCCATCATCAGGATGCTGGATTGCCGCAGGCTTTTCAGATTCTGGATTCCGCCGATCAGTTGGCGATTATTAAACGTATCTTGAAAAGCCTTGGCGCGGATGACGAAAAATTTCCTCCGCGTCAAGTGCAATGGTTCATCAACAACGCCAAAGAAGAAGGGCTGAGAGCATCGCGGGTGGAAACTTATGACGATTTCACCCGCAAGATGGTTGAGTTTTACCTTTTTTACGAGCAGCAATGCAATAGGGAAGGCGTGGTGGATTTCGCTGAACTGCTATTGCGCAGCTACGAGTTGCTGACTCGCAACGAACATCTGCGCGAGCATTATCGCGGCCGGTTTGACCACATTCTAGTGGATGAATTTCAGGACACCAACCGGTTGCAATACAGTTGGTTAAAGCTGCTTGCAGGCGATCGGGCTGCTGTATTTGCCGTGGGCGACGATGATCAGAGCATTTATGCATTCCGCGGTGCGAACACAGGCAATATGAAAGATTTTGAGAGAGACTTTCGTATCTCTAAAATCATCAAACTGGAGCAGAACTATCGCTCGCATGGCAACATATTGGATGCTGCCAATACGTTGATACGCAACAATAGCGGTCGTCTCGGTAAAAATCTCTGGACTTCGGAAGGGGATGGCGAACCGATACGCGTGTATAACGCGCCGACGGATTTCGACGAGGCTGCGTTTATCGTGGACGAAGTCAAATCGCTTCGTGCAGAAGGCGTGACGTTGTCCCAGATCGCGTTGCTATACCGCTCCAACGCCCAATCACGGGTGCTGGAGCACGCTTTGTTCAATGCTTCTCTGGCTTATCGGGTATATGGCGGCATGCGTTTCTTCGAGCGGCAGGAGATCAAGCACGCTTTGGCATATTTGCGGCTGATAGCCAATCCCCATGATGATAATGCACTGCTCCGGGTCGTCAACTTCCCCGTACGCGGCATCGGCACGCGCAGCCTTGAACTATTACAGGATGACGCCAAGAGTCAGAGCAGAAGTTTATGGGAAACAATGCTGCACAAATGCAGAAGTAGGGTACTCTCCGCTCCCAATTCGGGAGCTATGTCCTCGCCCCGATTCCAGGGAAATGGAGATGCGGATAAGCCAAAGAAAGGAGTTGAAGGCTTTGTTGTGCTGATTGAATCGATGCGCCAGGTTTGCCAAACGCTACCATTACCGGAAGTCGTCGCACACATGCTGGAGCATAGCGGCCTGGCGGCACATTATCGCACTGAACGCGAGGGAGCCGACCGGCTGGAGAACCTGAACGAATTGATCAATGCCGCCACCAGCTTCGTGCACGAAGCCGAGGACGACAGCCTCGTGGTATTCCTGGCCCATGCGTCTCTGGAGGCAGGCGAGCACCAGGCCGGCGGCGGTCAGGATGCGTTGCAATTGATGACGGTACATTCGGCCAAAGGATTGGAATTTCACAGTGTATTTCTGAACGGGCTGGAGGAGGGCTTATTTCCTCACGATAACAGCCGTAACGAAGCAGGAGGCCTTGAGGAAGAGCGGCGTTTAATGTATGTGGCCTTGACCCGAGCACGGCGACGGTTGTATTTGAGTTTCGCCCAAAGCCGCATGCTGCATGGTCAGATCCGTTACAACATTCCTTCGCGTTTCTTGCGGGAGATTCCGGATAATTTGCTTAAATGGCTACAGCCTGTGCAGAAGCCGGCAGTCAACAATCACGAATGGGGAATCAGGAAGCAAGGCCCAAGCCGGGTATTCCAGGAGCCTGGTTACGGTATGCAAACTCGCGTATCGAGCATTCAGGATTCGGCGGCATCGCATTGGCAGGTGGGGCAGAACGTGATTCATGCCAAGTTCGGCGCCGGGGTGATAGTCAACTGCGAAGGTCAGGGCGCGGATGCCCGCGTTGAAGTCAGATTCGGTCGCTCCGGCACGAAGTGGCTGCTACTGGAATATGCCAAGCTGGTTTCTGCCTGAAACAGACCGTTTAAGTCATCATCTCAGATTGATTCATCCGCAAAAATGTCTCTGTAACTCGCATAGATAGAGGCAAATAGGGTCGGTACCAGAACAAACAATCCCAAGCCATAGGGCATCGTGGCGACGATCGTGAGGACTATCAGTATGACGCCATAAATTTGAAACGCTACGATGTTTTTTAAACAGGCAAAAAAACTTATCCGCATCGCATCCAGCGCGGGCATGCCTTTGAATATTACTAGTAAAGGCGCGAACCAGGCCGCCATCATAAGCGGGATGGATAGCATTAGCGCCACCAAAGAGGCGGACAACATATCGCCCGAGACATTTTTCAACTCATTCTCGTCGACTCGTTTTCCGTCTATCAATAGATCCATTAACACATTACCTCCGACCAGCATGAATATTCCGAGAATCAACACCTGTCCTACCAGGTAAATTCCTCCTATGGTGATCAACGGGCCGGAGGTGTACCGGAAGCCTGCGAGCAAATGGGCGATCTCCAGTTTGCCGCCCTGCTCAAGAGTTTTGCATCCTGTCATCAACCCGGCTAGAAATACTGGTGAGAGGAGGGTGAAAATAAATTGTCCCGCCACCGGTATAAGTGACAGCGTGGCGGCGATCAGAAGCAACGTAGTGCACAGTACAATCCACACTAGCGGAACCTGGCGGAATATAAAGAAGCCGGTCACGATCCACTGCCAGCCCTGTTTTGCTTCGACTTGCCTGACTTCCATTTTCTGTATCTCCGATAGGATAGTGCCTGCCCTCTAAACCTTGACTTGCAATTACAGTTCATTTGCAGGTGCGGTTCAAACCCAGACTTGTGCCAGCCTGGAGTGGGATGCTGAGTGACTCTTCAGTATGTGCATGAAATGAGCGGGATTCTTGGCATGGGTAAGCTCTCCCATGCGCGGCAAATGATAGTCATGCAGCCGCGATAACCAGAAGCGCAAAGCCGCCGCACGCAGCATCACAGGCCAGGCGCCGCGTTCGATAGCGGTAAGCGGGCGGGTGTGGTGATAGCCTTCGAGTAGAGACAACGTGCGTTCCTCATCCAGGTCGCCATTTTCCCTCAGACACCAGTCATTGGCGGTAATGGCGAGGTCGTACAACAACGCATCGTTGCAGGCGAAATAGAAATCGATCACTCCGCCTATCGCACCGTCAGTGAATAATACGTTGTCACGAAACAGGTCTGCATGAATCACTCCACGCGGCAGATTTTCGCAGCGGTACAGCGACTGGAAATGCAATTCCTCTTTGAGAATTGCTATTTCTTCCACCGTAAGGAATGGTATGACATCGAGTGCTATGGCTTTCCACCATTTCGGCCCCCGCGGATTCTCCATCTCTTCAGGATACGAGAGACCGGACAAATGCATATCCGCCAAAAGCGCGCCGACCTCGGCGCACTGCGCCAGGCCGGGACATTCCTGGGATTTTCCAGGTAAGCAAGTTACGATGCTCGCCGGTTTACCATTGAGTTCGCCGAGGAATTTGTTGTCGAGATCGGCTATCGGACAGGGGCAAGGAATACTGTGGCGCGACAGGTATGCCATTAAGTTCAGGTAATAGGGCAAATCGGATGAAGTTAGCTTCTCAAACAAAGTGAGAACGTATTTACCGCGATTGGTAGTGACAAAATAGTTCGTATTTTCGATGCCGGAGGAGATGCCCTGCAGATTAATCAGCGTTCCCAGAGAATAGTTTCGCAGCCAGGCGGAAAGCTGATGCTGAGTGACGGTAGTGAAGACAGACATGAGTAAGAAAAAAAGGGGGAAGCAGAAGAAGTATAAGCCGACGCAATCTTCTTATCTTTCTGGATATTTTAGAACTGGCGTATTACCCACATCGGAGGCCGAATGCCTTGATCAAGACCTCCGGGGCCACCGGCGCCGAATGTACCGTCGCCAATGTTGTCCATCAAGTAATACGGCAGACCAATGCGTGGGGTGACCTTGATCATGTAAATCCGTCCATTGATGCGGTATTCCTCGATCTTATCCTCACCACGCTTGGTGATGGTAACTTGCGGCTCAAGCGAGGGGTCCTCCTGATCAGCACCGGGGGAAGGCAAGGGTATTTCCGGGGGTTCCGGCACTTCAGGTATGGGCCGCAAGTCCTTGGGCTGCTTTGGCTGCTTGGACTGCGCCGCTGCTGACAGTGCAGTGCTCAATAACAATGCAAGAATTAGTAGACGCATGGCGGTTACCGGCGGGGTGAATGAACTCATTCTATCCGAAATGGCACTCCTGTTACAGATTGAGTTGAACTTCTCGCTCCGCCGCTGATGGCTCGAAGCCGCGAGTTGCATAATATTGGAAGATTGCATCGACGACTTCGCCGGGTTGATCAATCACCTGTATCAATTCCATATCTTCTGGAGCGATCATACCCTCGGCTACAAGCGATTGCTGGAGCCAATCGAGCATGCCGCGCCAAAAATCTGAACAAACCAGGATAATCGGCATTTTCCGGGTCTTGCCGGTCTGAACCAGCGTGAGCGCTTCCATCAGTTCGTCTAGCGTACCGAATCCACCCGGTAATACTACATATGCGGTGGCAAATTTCACGAACATATACTTGCGCGCGAAAAAATGGCGGAAAGTCTGGCTGATGTCCTGGTAAATATTGCGATGTTGTTCATGGGGCAACTGAATGTTCAAGCCGATACTGGGAGATCTACCAAAGTAAGCGCCCTTGTTGGCCGCTTCCATAATACCGGGCCCGCCGCCGGAAATTACGGAAAAGCCGGCATCGGATAATTGCCGCGTGATCTGCTCGGTTAGCTTATAGTTGGGATGATCGGGAAGAGTACGTGCACTGCCGAAAATGCTTACTGCGGGTTTAATCGAATTCAGGCGTTCAGTTGCCTCGACAAATTCTGCCATAATCCCGAACACGCGCCACGACTCTCTCGCGGACCAGGTTTTTTCCCGAAAATCGGTTGTCATGGTAAGAGCTAATTTATCTTGCGGGCTCATTGGAAACCTTTGGAAGTTTAAATGAAAACATTATTGCTGGTTGACGGTTCATCCTACCTGTACCGCGCTTTCCACGCACTGCCAAATTTTCGTAACCGCAATAACGAGCCAACGGGCGCGATTTATGGGGTGCTCAGCATGCTCCGCCGTTTACACAAGGACTATCAGGCTCATTATAGCGCGTGCGTATTTGATGCAAAAGGTAGGACATTCCGCGACGATCTCTACGCGGAATATAAATCGAACCGACCTCCAATGCCGGACGATCTAGCGGCGCAGATTGCGCCGCTGTATGAGTGCATCACCGCCATGGGATGGCCGATGCTGATCGTGGAAGGGGTGGAGGCGGATGACGTGATTGGCACTCTGGCTAAACAGGCTGGGCGCGAAAACATGCGTTGCATAATTTCTACCGGCGACAAGGATATTGCGCAACTGGTGAATCCGCAAGTGACACTGATCAATACCATGAGTAACGAAACTCTCGATGAAACGGCCGTGCTTGCCAAGTTTGGGGTAACGCCAGCGCGAATGCTGGATTATCTGGCATTGGTCGGCGATACCGTGGACAACATTCCGGGCGTGGAAAAGGTGGGTCCTAAAACCGCAGTGAAATGGCTCACTCAATATGGAACGCTGAATAATCTTATCACTCACGCGAATGAAATTGGCGGCGCAGTTGGCGAAAATTTACGCAGAGCGCTCGGTTGGCTGAGCAAATCGCGCGAGCTTCTTACCATCAAGTGCGACGTGGTGTTACCGGTGGGTTTGCATGACCTTGGGCTGCAACCGCAGAATTCTGCAAAACTGGCAGAGCTGTATGCGCAACTGGATTTTAAAACCTGGTTGCAAGAATTGCAGCAGGAGACCGGTTTAAGGGAGAGAGGCAGCGCGCTTTCCGTCACCGGGTATCAGAAAGCAAACACGGATCAGCGATCTGCTGATATTGTACCGGCGGATTACCAGACCATTCTCACCCAGTCGCAACTGGATGAGTGGGTAACGCGTATCAATGCCGCGCCACTGGTTTCGGTGGATACTGAAACTACCGGACTCAATCCGATGCAGGCGCAGCTCGTCGGCATCTCATTCTCTATCGAATCTCATCAGGCGGCCTACCTGCCGCTGGCGCACCGGTATGCTGGCGCGCCACAGCAACTGGCGATCGATTTCGTGATTGATAAACTCAGACCGTGGCTGGAAGACCCAACCAAACCTAAATTGGGGCAGAACCTCAAATATGACAAGCACATTTTTGCTAATCATGGCATTAACTTCAACGGCATCGCTCATGACACGCTATTGCAGTCCTACGTGCTGGAATCCCACCGTCCGCACGATATGGACAACCTTGCGTTGCGGCATCTTAGCGCCAAAGTCATCGGCTATGATGAAGTCACCGGCAAAGGGGCCAGCCGCATTAGTTTTGATCAGGTCGATATCGAACGCGCGACGCGTTATGCGGCGGAGGACGCCGATATCACGCTACAGCTGCATCAACATCTGTACCCGGGAATTACGGGAGAGGCAAAGCTTGATTATGTTTATCGCATACTCGAAATACCAGTGCTGAATATTCTGTTCGAAATAGAACGTAACGGTGTATTGCTGGACTTGCAGCTGCTGGAAGGCCAGAGCCGCGAACTAGGCGAGAAAATGCTGGCCCTGGAGGACCGCGCGCACGCAGTCGCCGGCCAGCCATTCAATTTAAATTCGCCCAAGCAAATTCAGGAGATTCTGTTCGGCCAACTTAAGGTCCCTGTGATCAAAAAAACGCCGGGTGGTGCGCCGTCCACTGACGAAGACGTGCTGCAACTGCTCGCGCTGGATTACCCGCTAGCAAAAATCCTGCTCGATTACCGGGGCCTTGCCAAGCTCAAATCGACTTACACCGACAAACTGCCCCGCATGGTGGATGCCGCCACCGGGCGGGTGCACACCAATTATGCGCAGGCGGTAGCGATCACCGGGCGATTGGCCAGCAACGAACCAAATTTGCAGAATATTCCGATACGCACAGCCGAAGGCCGTCGTATCCGCGAAGCATTTATCGCATCGCCGGGACACAGCATCATTTCTGCTGATTATTCGCAGATCGAGCTGCGCATCATGGCGCACATCTCGCAGGACGCGGGATTGCTTAAAGCCTTCGCTGCCGGCGAGGACATCCATCGCGCCACTGCCGCAGAAGTGTTTGGCCTTCCCCTGGACGTGGTGACCAATGAACAGCGCCGCTACGCAAAAATTATCAACTTCGGTCTGATTTACGGCATGTCGGAATTCGGTCTCGCTTCGCAACTCAATATTGAACGCGCTGCTGCCCGTGCGTACATGGACCGCTACTTTGCTCGCTATCCAGGTGTAGCGAATTACATGCAGTGCATCAGGGAAACCGCTAAAAAAGCCGGTTACGTCGAAACCGTATTTGGGCGTAGATTATGGTTGCCGGAGATTAATAGTTCCAACGGCAATCGCAGGCAAGGCGCGGAGCGCGCCGCGATCAACGCGCCCATGCAGGGCACTGCGGCGGACATCATCAAGCTGGCCATGATCGCAGTGCATGGTTGGTTGGCAAAAGAAAATCTCCGCAGCAAACTTATCATGCAAGTCCATGATGAACTGGTGCTGGAAGTGTCGGACGATGAAATTGAAACGATAAAAGACGAATTGCCGCAGCTAATGGGTAGTGTAGCGAAACTCGATGTACCCCTGCTGGTGGAAGTGGGCGTCGGGCCGAATTGGGAGCGAGCACACTAATCCTCCATTTGAAAAAGCCTTATCGGAATACAACTAACGCAATCTCAACCAGAAGTAACGCTTTTCGTGGCTTTATGCGTGCTATCCTCGGCTAGAGCAGTCTGCTAGTATTTTTGTGTTGCTAATAGGGTAAAAACTACCGTAAAATCACACCCTTTTCGGTTCAGACCTCCATAGGTATATACATGGTCATTATTCGACTGGCGCGAAGCGGCGCGAAGAAACGCCCATTTTTCAATCTGGTAGTAGCAGAGTCCAGAAACGCACGTGACGGCAAGTTCATTGAGCGCGTTGGTTTTTATAATCCCAGAGCGGTTGAAGGCGAAGAAGCATTGCGTGTTCAACTGAATCGCGTTACTCATTGGCAATCACAGGGTGCGCAATTATCCGACACCGTGACAAGGCTGGTCAGGCAGTTTGGTGCAAAGCAAGAACCCGCAGGAAGCAGCTAAACCAATCAACGCGGTCGAACCGATGGTGGTAATGGGACACATTACCGGCCCCTTCGGTGTATCAGGCTGGATCAAGGTTTTTCCCTACACCGAACATGTAGATGGGCTGCTTGACTATCCGGTGTGGTGGCTCGGCAAAGGCGACGGCGATTGGCGCGAGATAAAAGTTACCGGGTGCGAAGCTCACGGAAGTATATTGACCGCTGTACTTGAGCAATACGCCGACCGTACTGCGGCAATGCGGCTGAAGGGCATGCAGATCGCGATTCCTCGCAGTCGGTTACCGGACTTATCAAAAAATGGTAAAGACGGCTACTACTGGTCGGATCTAATCGGCCTTGAGGTCATTAATCTGCAGAATGAAGAATTGGGGAAAGTGACCGGATTACTGGAAACTGGCGCCAACGACGTGCTTCAAGTGCAAAGCCTGCAAGAAAATGAAAAGGAAAGATTGATCCCTTTCATCAGTCAGGTGATCATTAAAGTAGACCTGGAGGCTTGCCGGATAACGGTGGACTGGGGCATGGACTACTAGCGATGACTTTCGAATTCGATGTCGTTACGCTGTTTCCGGAAATGTTCGACGCAGTCACGAAATATGGCATAACCGGCAGAGCGAAGGAAAACGAGTTTTACAGGTTGCATACCTGGAACCCGCGCGATTTCACTGAGAATAATTATCGTACGGTGGATGACCGCCCCTATGGCGGCGGTCCTGGAATGTTGATGCTGGCGCAGCCGCTGGAGAAAACTATTACGGCGGCGAGAACCAGACAGATAGGCAATGGAATTAACGGGACGAAAGTGATCTATCTTTCTCCCCAGGGGCGGCCCCTGAATCATGATGTCGTGATGGAGTTGTGCAAACTGCCGGCAGTGGTCCTACTCTGCGGGCGCTACGAAGGTGTGGATGAACGCGTGATAGCGCGCCAGGTAGATGACGAAATCTCTATCGGTGATTATGTGCTCTCTGGCGGCGAACTTGCGGCAATGGTGCTGATAGACTGTATGGTGCGCCAAATGCCTGGCGTGTTAGGTGATTCGGAATCCGCCGATGAGGACTCATTCGTAAGGGGACTGTTGGATTTTCCTCACTACACACGGCCCGAGGTCTATCAGGGAGATATCGTGCCGGAAGTTTTAATGTCCGGCAATCATGCCAGAATCAACCGCTGGCGTTTGCAGCAGTCGCTGGGCAGAACATGGTTGAGGCGACCGGATTTGCTGGCGTTGAGAATTAAACGCGGCCTGACGGGAGAAGAGAAGAAGTTGCTGGAAGAATTCAAGCGCGCCTACGAGGACGCTGAACCCAAATAATGTAAGGAGTAACAAATGAACCTGATTGAACAACTTGAAAACGAAGAAATTAGCCGCCTTGGCAAGACGATTCCGGATTTCGCGCCTGGAGATACCGTGGTTGTTAGCGTCAAAGTGGTGGAAGGCGATCGTAAACGCGTGCAAGCTTACGAAGGTGTTGTTATTGCCAAGCGCAATCGCGGTCTTAACTCGGCCTTTACCGTACGTAAAGTATCCAGCGGAGAGGGCGTGGAGCGGACATTCCAGACTTATTCACCGTTGATTGCCAACATCGAGATCAAGCGTCGTGGCGATGTTCGCCGGGCCAAGCTTTATTACCTGCGGGATCGTTCCGGTAAATCGGCGCGTATTCGTGAGAAGCTTCCCGCCCGTGCTGCGGTAAAAAAGGAATCACAGAAAGCCGAGCCAGCCTAAGCTTTCAACCTGAATCCGTCAGCTGTAGACGCTTAAGCAAACTCGCATAAATGTGAAGTGGCGGAAAAATCTTTTTGAATGATAGCGCCGAGCTAAAAATGAGTGACTGAATGCCGATGTAGGTTCAACAGTAATGATCGCAAACTGAAGTGAAATTGATGCACTACGTCAGCACTTAACTTTTCGGCGGTTGCGGCTTATGCTCAATTTCCTTATCCCAAACTTCGTAAACCTCATCTGACCACAATGACTTGATCCAGATAATCACGTCGTCGATTTGCTGGTTGGTCAACTTGCCCTCCCAACCCGGCATAGCCCCGATACCAGCCGGGCTGCCCTCCCGAATCATTTTTTCCAGCGTCTCAGTTGAGTGATGCCATGCATGGGCGCTATCGTCCAGTGGCGGTGGCGGATATCTTCCGTCAGCTCCCAGAGTCCGCCAGCCTGGAGTCGCCTCTCCATTCGGCCCATGGCAGGACGCACAGTTCGCGCGATAAACCGCTTCACCGCGCTTGATTTTCTCCGGATCTAATTTACGCGCAGCCAGATTTCTTGGCGCCACTGGCATGGCGGCAGGGGGCGCCGGCTCAACAGCAGAGGGCACCGGCACAGCAGCAGATGGTGCTGATTCTAAGGCGGGTGAAGCCGGTGCGACGGTGGGCTGCATCGATGTTGCGGTTGGCGGTTTCGATTCGCCGCAGCCGGTAACGAATCCAACTACTAGCCCCGCCAAAAGGAAAAGGATATATCGAGCACTCATGGTTGCTCGATATTCGTATCAATAGTCCTTTGCGTCCCATGCGCAATGCTCGAATTCCATGGATGCTGTTTGTTATCGTAACTTATGGCATCCCCAGGTATGAAAAGCGCCGATTGTTGACTGTGAGCCAGTAGCATCCAAGTACTGGCCCAAGGATTGCTGAACAAGGTTGCGGCAGTCAATAGTTTAGTTTTCGGGCACATGGCGGCGATGGTATAAGATTTCATGCGCTTCACTTCAGTTTCATTACAGAATCTTTTGGGTCAGATGGAAGATGGCGGCTATATACCGTCGTATCCCCCTGTTTGTTGATGAGGAGTACGTCGTATGGATCGCTACGCGCGCCTTCCATGCCGGGAGAACCGTGAGGCATGCCGGGAACAGCCAAGCCAATGGCACGGGGACGTTCCTTGAGAAACCGCTTCACATCCTGTGCCGGCACGTGGCCTTCTATGGCGTAGCCGTCAACCAGAGCAGTATGACATGAACCGAGCGTGGTAGAGATGCCCGCACGTTCACGTGCTTCCTTATTACCCACATCGTGGGTATTGACGGTAAAGCCGTTCGCGCGCATATGATCGACCCATTTTGCGCAGCATTTACATGTCGAACTCTTGTAGACATCGATCGTTGTCGCGGACGCATGAGAGCCGACTCCTGACAAGGCGCTGACGATAATTGATCCCGCTAGGAATGTGCGAATTGCTATTTTCATTTGGCCTCCACTTCGATTGTTCCTTTCATACCTGAGAAATTCATACCTTTAAAGTGCCCCGGCAGCGGGCATGCGAAGCTAACCAGGCCGGCTTCAGTGAAATGCCATACCAGTTCGCCTGTCTTGCCCGGGTTGACGGTGATCATGTTGGGTTCATCGGGGTGTTCCCCGCCGGTGAATTTTTTCATCATTTTGCCATGCTTGTCGATTTCCTCTGGGGTAGCAATCATCATCTCATGCTTTTTCTTGCCGGTATTCCTAAGCATAAATTTTATCGTTTCACCCTGTTTCACCTTTATTTCAGAAGGCTTAAAACGGTTCTCTACCATTGTTACTTCAATGGTACGGGACACTTTGTCGGGATCGCCCGGACTGCCAGCAGATATGGCTTCTGCGTAGGCAAAGGCGCCAGTCGAGATCAGGCTTAAAATTAAAACAGATGCGATCAAAAGCTTTTCCATGCGATTCTCCTTTTGCTTTCTGTAGAGATCCCGAATAAGCGTGTTCAGCATCTAATTTTTTATATTATTGCCTTGCTGCAATTTTCAAAAAAACGTAATCCCCCGCCGTTTAATAAGAAGCTGCGTGAGAAATACTGTTACTGGTACGCTCTCAATTGCCCCTTAAGTTTACCGGGTTCAACCAATCACGAGGAACTGAAGGGCTATACTTGACGTTTAGCGGTGAAAATTCCTGCAATAGTATATACCCAACGTCAAAAGCTTATACCTGTTCGAGATTATAAAACCCCCGTCTCGCATGTAATAGACTGAAAAAATGAATCTGGAGTTCCCGTCCTTCGATGCACCATATTAGACGCATGCACGGCTTACCGTAACCAACCCTTCCGTTTTATGTATAACAGCGGTAGGAGGGCGGCGGTTAGGGTGAGGATCATCGAATAAATAAATCCGTGCTTCCAAGAAAGCTCCGGCATCACAGCAAAATTCATGCCGTAGAAGGTGCCTACAAGTGTAGGCGGTAGAAAGACAGCAGTAATGATAGTGAAAACCTTAACGATCTGGTTCTGTTTGATATTGAGAATATTCGTGACTGCGTTTTGAAGATAACGAACCTTTTCATGCTCGAAGTAGGCATGTTCCTTAACTCCGGCGACATCCTCGGCAAGCTCAATGGTTAACACCTGCAACTCGGCCTCGGCCACGTTATTGATCTCGCCATTGAGGTAGCGTACGGTGCGAGCCAACGACAGCTGGGCCTCCAGGCAGCGCGAAATCAGTTCTTCTTTTTCGTTAAGGCTTTGCATCGTTCCGATGAGATCCGGCACCCCTAATTCTTTTCCCTCGGCATTGTAGCCGTCGGATAATTGTGAAATTTCTTCCGCACTTCGTTCCAGTTCATCCGCGATGCGGTCGATTACAGCGTCGGCGCTATCATTGGCCACCTGTAATAATAGCCGCAATACCGCCTTCGAACTTTTGACATAATCTGGTTTTCGGTTCATGCGTTGCAAGGCAAATTCAAATGGATGAAAATCAGGATCTTCACACAGAATTGCCACCACCTGTTCGCCCAGGACAAAGGTTACATCCCCGAAACTCGGCATCGTGTCAGCGCCCAATGCTAGCAGCTTGGAACGCATATACATGAAAGTCCCATCATCTGCGACGCTGCTGTTTTGAGGACCGGTATCGATGCCGAACCGCCGGCCCAGGTTTGCTGTTTCCTCTGCCGTGGGTGCATTGATTTCCAGCCATACCACATCATTGTCATTTAGCGGCTGAGGTAGCCCCTGAGTGATGGAAACCGATTGATCGTTTCTGATAATGCTGCGAATCATGGTAAATTTCCCTTCTTTTTCGTATCGCGCTACGAGCAGGCATGCTCACTCATTCTTTGGCTCTCCGAAGTTCTTTTCACTGTGAGAAGGCGATGTCGACGACGTTACCGTTTCCTGCTCGGCGGGCTGTATGTAATGCACGACCGTCATCACGACTGCGAGCAATAAATACAGTACGACTACCGCCAGGATCACCTCGTTTTCGAGACTCCTAGTGTGTGGGGAATGGTTTTTCTTAAACATGGCGGATTCCAAGTTTTGTATTTATTTTATGAGCGTATCATGGCAGAAAGCTCACCTTTGATTTGGCTACCGTAAGTAGTGTCGACCGCACCCAGTTGCTCGATGCGAATTTAGGAATGTCGCCACATAACAAAATTGTCACTTTACAGAAGTATTTTGCGGACTTAATATCCGCACCGTTTTATCAATTGGGAAGATTCTCTGTGGGTACTAATTCAAGGGGTGGCAGTTGTCAATCTAGTGTGATCGACGTCCTCTCAGCGGAGTAACGCGCATTTCCGTTCCGTTTCTTGCTAAGAACGGGAAACGGTTTCAAATAGGGAGGTAGTGATCTCCACTGACTTCCTCAAAATACCCATACTTCTATTAATACCTGATTGATCAAGGAGATAGCGCTTGGTCAATTTAGCTTTTATAAACCCTATTTTGGATTACTTTCCACCACACATGGGGTTCTAGCGCATTCCGATATGGTAATGCGTCATGCATGATTCCAGCCGATTGTCGCCCATTGAACGTCAGGGACTGATTTGCCAACCAATCAACTATGACTATGGAATCGGTAGAGAAATTCTATCAGAAATTAGATATCGCTACTTCTAGTCCGACTCATGTGAAAATCTGCTGTTTATGGGACAGCGTTGATAAAGGTGATGAGGGCTTTTATATCCGCTAGGGGTAAACAGGTAGCGGTTGAGGCACTTGGAACCCATAAGCCTTGGTACACGGCTTACACAACCAAAAATCCGCATTATGCAATCTATATGCCATAGGCCCATAGCCTCGCTAATTTTAACATTAGCATTGCTCATGATTCAGAGCGAGG
>JALYOY010000247.1 GCA_030856655.1 Pseudomonadota bacterium
ACCTTTGAGAGTTAAGGCTCCAAAGGTGTAGGCGCCATAAGAAAGGCGGCATATGAACCTTGGTTCTCCATTTGGAACGCAAGGGTATTGCTTGGCGGTGCTTCCTTGATCGCCCGGTTCATAATAAAGGAGAGGCAGATGATTGAGTTGCATTCGAGTCCCACGCCTAACGGACAGAAAGTGATGATTATGCTTGAAGAGACGGGAATCGATTGGAAGCACATCGACGTCAATATCGGAACTGGGGATCAGTTTAAGCCCGAACACTTGAAGCTCAACCCCAATAACAAGATTCCCGCAATTGTGGATACGGAAGGCCCTGAAGGCGAGCCGTATACCATGATGGAATCTGGTGCCATTCTCCTTTATCTCGCGGAGAAAACCGGCAGGTTTCTGCCAAATGGTGTACGCAAGCGCTATGACGCAATGCAATGGCTATTTTTCCAGGCAGCGCATATCGGCCCGATGTTCGGGCAGGCCAATCACTTCAATGGCCAGGCCAAGGATAATCAGTACGCCCGTGATCGCTACAACAATGAGACTCTGCGCCTGTACCGGGTGCTGGAGAACCGGCTGGGCAATTGCTCGTGGCTCGGCTGCGATGATTACACGATTGCCGACATCGCAACCTATCCGTGGTGCAAGGGGCATAAAGATCGTGGCGTCGACAAAACCGTTTTCCCCAATTTTATGCGCTGGTTCGAGGCTATGGAAGCGCGCCCGGCGGTGCGACGCAACAATGCGATGGCCGCGGAAATCCGCGCACGCATGAGTAAAGTGGCAGAGGATCAGCCAACTATCAATATCTACGATACCAAAGATAACGCGGACCGGCTCGCTCACGCCACCTCGCGCTAACCCGGATATTTCACCGGATTGCGGGATGATGGCGAGATAGTTTGCGAGTAGATTGCGTATCCTGCGCCCAGCCAATAGTCGAGCTATTGGGGCGACGCAGGGCAAGGTGCCGCAACGGCCGTCAGCGCTCTCGAAGGCCAGCGGTACAAATTGGAATTTCTATTTTGTTAGCCACATGCCATTGCTCATGCCGGCGCATAATGTTTCATCCACGGTATTGGTTCATGTCACCAAGCTCAGCCTGATCAGTGAAATATTCGGACGAGTGAAATCAGCTCAACTGGTCTCTTCTCGGTCATTTGGGGCTGTACGTGCGGTAACAGACAGAAATACGTGCCAACTAAATGAACAATAGGTATGGTTCTAAATCGCAACCTTTTGGTTCTGAATCGCAACCTAAAGCACTTTCTGATCTTTAGGTGCGTCAGCGCGACACCACACGAACTTCCTCATTGGTCGAGACAAATCTCCATTTATCAGGAGATCGACGCGATCGCAGGCAAGATAGATGGCGTATTCCCGCTAACCACTGGTTGAAAATAGGCAGCTTTGGCGCTGCGGGGGCAACTGCGCTGGTTACGGCGGTGCAAACACCAACGATGCGCTTGAGTTCCCGCCTCAGAGAAGGAAAAAAAGAATCCAGTGCCTGTGGCTGGTTTTCTGTAAATAAGCTTGATGACCTGCAAACTAAAATAATCGATCAGTTAGCTAAAGCGCTGCTCCCTAAAGGGCTTTGAACCTTAAAAGGCGCAGCTTGAGTTAAATAGGTGTTGCGTTTGCATTCAAGAATACAAGAAAAATGCAGCCATTATAAGCACCATTAGATAATGCCTAAACTCAAAATCCCGCAAAACGAGATTGCACAAGCGTTGGCTGGCTTCAAGGCAGCTTTTAGAAGTGTTGGGGTTTTCAGCGCCATCATCAACCTATTGATGCTGGTACCGGCCTTGTACATGTTGCAGGTCTATGACAGAGTTCTCGCCAGCCGCAACGAAACGACCCTGTTGATGCTGACTCTGATAGTGCTGGCTGCTTATCTCGTGATGAGCGGCCTTGAATTCATACGCAGCTTTGTATTGATACGGGTCGGTGCCCAGCTTGACATGAAAATGAACAAGCGTATTTATGCCGCAGCCTTCGAGCAGAACCTAAAACGCCCGGGCGGCAGCGCCGGCCAAGCCTTGCAGGATCTGACAAATATTCGTCAGTTCCTGACGGGTAATGGATTATTCGCTTTTTTCGACGCGCCTTTGGTTTCCGGTATACCTAATAGTCATTTACCTGTTTGACCCGCTGCTGGGTTTATTCGCGCTGGCTGGAACGGTAGTGCTGGTTGTCTTGGCCGTTGTCAATGAAATGGTATCGAGAAAACCTCTGGCGGCGGCCAGTAGCATGGCCGTTGCTTCAAGCAACCTTGCGAGTAATAATCTGCGTAATGCGGAAGTGATAGCGGCCATGGGCATGCTGCCCCATCTGATGTCTCGATGGTTCAAGCTGCATAGCCGTTTCCTGCAATTACAGGCCGAGGCTAGCGAAAAAGCCGGGATCATTGGCGCAGGCACAAAGTTTGTCCGCACCTCCATGCAATCGCTGATACTCGGGCTGGGAGCATTACTTGTACTAGAGGGTAAAATCACGCCCGGAATGATGATTGTCGCTTCCATCTTGATGGGCCGCGCGTTAAGCCCGGTTGAACAACTAATCGGCGTGTGGAAAAACTGGAGCAATACGCGCAGCGCATACCAGCGCCTGAATGAATTGCTACACGCCAATCCCGGGCGCGAGACTGGCATGTCGCTGCCAAAACCCCTTGGGCAAATTTCAGTGGAGGCCGTCACGGCAGCGCCTCCCGGCGTTTCTTCGGCTCTTCTTAAGAATCTCACTTTTGCCATCCTCCCCGGAGACGTTTTGGGAATAATCGGGCCTAGCGGAGCCGGAAAATCCACCCTGGCCCGGTTGCTGGTCGGTATCTGGCCAGCGATAATGGGCAAAGTGCGCCTGGATGGGGCGGATATTTATCTGTGGAATAAAGATGAACTGGGTCCTCATATCGGATATTTGCCGCAGGACATCGAACTGTTCGCCGGGACCGTGAGCGAGAATATTGCCCGTTTTGGGGAGATCGATTCCGAAGAGGTAATCCTGGCAGCCAAGCGTGCCGGCGTAAACGACATGATCTTGCGTTTCCCACAAGGATATGACACTCCTCTTGGCGATGGCGGAGCAGGATTGGCCGGGGGTCAAAAGCAGCGTATCGGACTGGCCCGCGCGATTTACGGCGATCCTGCATTGATTGTGCTCGATGAACCGAACTCGAATCTGGACGACGCGGGCGAATTGGCGCTGGTGGGAGCGATTAACGAGTTGCGCAGCCGACAAAAAACTGTCGTGGTGATTACCCATCGGCCTAATATTTTGGGTACAACCAACAAGTTGCTCGTTTTGCATGAGGGCATGGCAAGGGCATTTGGCCTCCGTGCGGATGTGCTGGCTGAATTGACTAAGCAAAACCAGCAATTAACACAACAGGTAAACCATGCAAAACCCACTTCAGCCTAAGCCCAGTGGGGGAATCGCCGTCTATCCTCATGAGCTTATCTCATACTACGTCGACACGGACCCGCGCACTTACACCCGTATCGGGTGGTGGATTGTCATTGGAGGGGTAGGCGGTTTCTTGCTCTGGGCATCCCTGGCGCCCCTCGACAAGGGCGTGCCACTGAGCGGCACGGTGATCGTTTCGACAAACCGAAAAGCGATACAGCACCCCACGGGCGGCACGGTGGAGGCCATTCTGGTAAAAGAAGGGGATCATGTCAAAGCAGGGCAAGACCTGGTGCGTTTAAACGGCGTGCAGGTAACGGCAAATGCCGAAATGAGGCGTGTCCAGTATTTTACGGCGCGTGCAGCGGAAGCCCGGCTGATTGCCGAGCGCGACGGGAAAGGAGCCATCGAGTTCCCTCCGGAACTATCTAAAGAGAAAGACGATCCGCGCGTCGCCAGTAATATTGCCATGCAGGAGCAGTTATGGAAATCGCGGATGGTGGCAATTAAAAGCGAATTGGGTGCCATTGATGAAAACATTTCCGGCCTCAAATTACAAACCAGCGGATTGGAGGAATCACGGGATAACAAAAACGCCCAATTGCAATTCCTGAAGGAACAGCTCGACGGAATGCGGGAGCTGGCCAACGAGGGGTACGTGGCGCGTAATCGCTTGCTCGAACTCGAGCAGGCCTATGCTCAGATCAGTTCCGCGATATCCGCGGATATTGGCAATATCGGGCGGGCGCAGCGGCAGATTATGGAGTTCAAGCTACGCCGTGTACAGCGTCAACAGGAATATCAGAAGGAAGTCCGTTCACAGTTATCCGATGTGCAACGAGAGGCCGAAGCGCTTGCCAATCAGTTAAAGGGGTTGGATTACGACTTGGCTAATGCGGTAGTGAAAGCCCCGGTCGACGGAATAGTGGTGGGTCTGTCGATTTTTACCCTTGGGGGCGTGATCGGTCCTGGGTTCAAGATGATGGACATCGTACCCAGTGGAGATGCGCTGGAGATTGAAGGGCAGGTGCCGGTGCATCTTATCGACAAGGTGCACCCAGATCTTCCGGTAGAGCTGATATTTTCGGCGTTTAACCAGAACTTGACCCCGCATGTGCCCGGTGTGGTAACACATGTCTCTGCGGACCGATTCCTCGACGATAAAACCGGCTTTCCCCACTATAAAATTAAAGTTAAAATTGCGCCCGAGGGAATGGAAATTATATCCGATTTGCAGATTCGACCTGGAATGCCCGTGGACCTGTTCGTGAAAACAGGTGAGCGCACTATGATGAACTACATCTTGAAGCCGATACTCGACCACTTCAAAATGTCAATGACGGAAGAATGAAGATGCTAGGACCGCCGCTCCACCGCTTGCTGGTTTCAACTCTGGGCTGCATCGCTGGAACGGCGGCGAAAGTTGATTCCGCCAATTTATAATAGTCTCATTTGAACATGGAGTATGTTGATATTGATGATCCGGTATATGGCAAGAACCATATTGCGGCATCGCCGCTGCTCGCCAGGAGCAAGCGGCCAAGACGCGATTTAGGCTGTGCGATTTTTGTTGTTAAAGACAGCGGTAAGGGCGCTCTTTCTATCACTGATTAAACGAGTCGCTTCCCCGGCATCATAATAGGTATACGCTAAATCCGGAAGCCAAAGAAGTGCGGCGGCAACGTTGGTTCCGGTTACCCCCTTCTTTGAATCGATCTCAGCTTGAGCCTTATCCGGTTTCGCCAACTCCTCTTTGATAGCATTACAAGAGAGGTTTTGATCGCCAGGCTGAACCACCTGTATTTTTTGTGATGTTGCACGGCCAAATAACAACCCGCTTGCAGCGACGGCCACCAACGCTGCATTTCTCAATGTAAACGATATTTCTTCACTCCATTCCAGCCGCCGAATGTGCATAACCGAAGCCAGGACGGAATCTGGCCACGCGCAAAAACTGTTGTCATACAAGTGTTCTACAATTACATCGATGCGCGTTTCTTTCTCATGCCCTATAAATGAACTCGACATCCTATCCATTGTCGAGCTTCATATCAAACACAAGAACAACAAGAGCAGTGCATAAGAGTGCATCATAAAAAACATCCATGACCGTTTGGTTAAATTTCATTTCATAGAAAGCGATTATTCAAGAATGGAAAATGGCAGAGAGGCTTACGCTTCATCGTCGTTTTGGCTCATGCGTAGCAGCGCCATAGGTTAAACTCGAACAATTTACTAACCTGACACATACCTATGGCTCAATACGTTCTTACCATGAATCGCGTAGGCAAAGTTGTCCCGCTCAAGCGCCAGATTATTAAGGATATTTCTCTCAGTTTCTTTCCCGGCGCGAAGATAGGGCTGCTTGGCCTGAATGGCTCGGGCAAATCCACGGTGCTTAACATCATGGCGGGCGTGGATAAGGATTTCGATGGCGAGGTGAAAGCTATGCCCAATCTCAGTATCGGCTATCTTCCTCAGGAACCGCAACTCAATCCCGAGCAGACAGTGCGCGAGGCCGTACAGGAAGGGCTGGGCGAAGTATTCAATGCTCAGCAAAAGCTGGAAGAAGTATATGCGGCTTATGCCGAGCCGGATGCCGACTTCGATGCACTGGCCTCCGAACAGGTCCGGCTGGAAGCCATCCTTGCAACCAGCGGCGGGAATGCCGGTCAACAGATGGAGATCGCCGCCGATGCACTACGTCTACCTGAATGGGATGCCGTCGTCAAAAATCTTTCCGGCGGCGAGAAACGTCGCACGGCGCTGTGCAGGCTGCTGCTGTCCAAGCCCGATATGCTATTGCTGGATGAACCCACCAATCACCTGGATGCCGAGTCAGTGGAATGGCTGGAACAGTTC
>JALYOY010000268.1 GCA_030856655.1 Pseudomonadota bacterium
CAATAACGTATCGCTTAGTAGTTTTGACTATTGCAGAATATTGCCATGCAGCACGTCAGAATTTCTTTGCGAACATCCGTGGTGCGATTGCCGCCGCTTCATGCCTTACTTGCCTGGAACGTTGAATTTATAGAAGCGCCCTAACGCGCGCGAGCAGAATATGGCTGCCGGAGATTAATGGGCAAAGTACCGCTAGCGCACACATAAAACATCGCCGCTAACCACGGTACCGCACAATTTCCGTTGGAGACTTGAAAATCGAGGAGGTCAGGAACGATGAACCGATAGAAGGCAAAAGGCAATGAAACCCTTCCATCGACGCGCGGAGTATACAGGAACCGGAGTCTGTGTAGAAATTATTTTTATAAATAGAAACGGCGGCATGGCGGAGGGTGGCCGCTATACCTGCGTGGTTTATACGGATGTTATGTCGCCGCCGGAAGCAAGGGCTTAGTGGGCCTGGTGACGATCTCGCGCTTCAATACTTCTATCTGCGGCTGGTTCAGCGTCTCGGTTTTGAGCAATTCGCCTGCGGTACAGCCAAGCAACGTGCGGCCAAGCTGAGTATGGTCGGAATCCGCCCCCTACCATTTAGGGAACCCCCATGCTTGGGGAACACAAACAATGCATTGCCACATTAGTGAGTGATATTCAATCGGCAGGACGAGTATCATGGGAACAGGCAAAGCTATCACCGTATTACTGACGACCAAACTATGGCTGCGGCTTTTAATTGCGTTTTATCATCGTTCTTGTATAGTCATTACAGGCAAATGCAAAGAGGGGCGCCATTATCTTTTTCTAAGCAGCGGCACAAGTCTTTGTCTTCAGCGCTAAATGCTTTTGGTCTCGAAGTTTTTATATTCCGCGATTTTTTTACTTATATAATCTTCTTTATCCTTAAGCCGTTCTCTTCCAAAGTCTATTGGGATCGGTTCCGGGTCTGGCTGCCTACCTTGATAGTGAACAGTTCGCCTCATTGGCTGCCCATTCCTATCGATGACTACCTCCGAACTATAATTAGTTACTGTTGTGGCGACATGCTCGTACTTATCATTGATAATAACTTCGACTTCATGTGTTGAGCTGTCGGCACCTCTTAGAACATATGATCCTTTGTCTCTTCCTTTGACACAGCTATTCGCCTCCCACTTGCCATCTCTGGTTGTTACTTTTATATCGCCCTGACTTATAAAGACATAATCCATATAAAGGTCGTAGCTACCCTCTAACGCTTTAAATATTGATTCGCCAGCGATCTCTGACTGCGGTCCCCGATTAATTTCGCCGTAAAATTGAAAAGGCAGAGGCAATACCGCAACAACGACCGAGACAATCAGTAAAAGTATTATGGAACTGGTTTTAACTTCAAGATGCCCTAGCCTGATATCTGCGATTGATCGTCTGCTCCTGCAATCGTCCTTCCCAGGAAAATGAAAAAGATTTAGAAGAGGCAGAGTAAAACACCTAGCCCAGTTATAACGTAAGGAATGTAGGTATCCATGTTATCCGAGGTTTGCTTCGTGAGAATGCTGATGGCGATTCAATCCTTTATAAAAGGCTGAGGATGTAGATCGCCTATCGGAATGCGCCGCCATTTTATTTTATGTCGTATACACCTTTTTAGCATAACTCAAAATACAACTTTCAACGGGTTAACCATGCAGGAAGTCCCGGACTTGATCGCCTGTGAAGAATGCGATGCGATTCACAGCAGGATAACGCTGGATAGTAGTGAAGTTGCATTCTGCAGCCGTTGTGACGCTGAGCTGGAACGCGACGTAAGTTCCCACGGTAGACGTATCCTACCCCTGACGATTGCCAGTTTATTCATGTACATTGTTGCCAATGTCTTCCCGATTGTTGAAATGGAGTTCCAGGGTATTGTTAGCCAAACAACGCTTATAGGCTCGGTCTTTTCCCTAAATTCTGAAGGAATGCCTTTGGTGGCGTTCCTGGTGCTAGCCACGGCAATTTTGTTTCCCCTGATACAACTTTTAGGTCTTATTTATTTGCTTACCTCAATAAACCGGTGTGGATACCATCCCGCGTTTAATTTATTGGCGCGCACCATTCAAACTTTGCGGCCGTGGGCGATGGTGGAGATCTTTCTGCTCGGCGGCATTGTTGCATTTGTCAAGCTGACAAGTATGGCAACTGTATTGCCTGGCATTGCGCTATGGGCCTTTGGCACTCTCGCTATCCTTTTGGCATCAGTGTTCTCATTTAATCCTCGCTATATCTGGAAGTTATCTTTAATGGAAAAAGAAGAGAGAACGTGCCAGCAAACAGAACCGCCCAACTAGCAAAAAACCCATGAAGGCCGAGCCATGTGTGAAGACTGCGTCAAGGCTGGGCATGGTGTCGTGTCATCGTTGTGCTACCTTGTGGAAGGATTTTAAAGCTGATGACCGTTGCGGGCGTTGCAATGCAAGGCTGCATTCACGCAAGCCTGACAGTCTCAACCGAACCTGGGCTTTGGTGATTGCCGCCTGCATAATGTATGTTCCCGCCAATATGTTGCCCGTCATGACTACCGTCTCCCTGTTTGCGGAGCAGCAAGACACCATCATGAGCGGCATTATTCATTTTTGGGTTTCCGGCTCATGGGTATTGGCTGTTATTGTTTTTATTGCCAGTTTTCTGGTCCCTCTATTCAAGCTGTCGGTTTTAATTCTTCTGTTGATCATGACACGCCGGCACAGTGACTGGCGTCTTCTGCAACGAACAAAACTTTACCGCCTTGTTGAAGTGACTGGCCGCTGGTCAATGCTGGATGTGTTTGTCGTAACGCTGCTAGCGGGACTCGTACAGATCAAGGGTTTTGCCACGGTACACGCTGAGGCAGGCATCGCTGCTTTTGCTGCGGTGGTGGTACTAACCATGCTTGCTTCGCTCAGTTTTGATCCCCGCTTGATGTGGGATACTACTGAAGATGAATCCGGAAAAATTGTATGAATGAAGAAGAAGGGGTAGGGAAGGGGGATGACTCGACGGAATTCATGCTTGCGCCTAAGAAAATGCGGCAGCGAGACTGGATCCCCTCATTAATCTGGCTGATTCCGATACTTGCCGCAGTGATCGGCATTTCGCTTGCGGTTAGGACCCTAGTGCAGCGTGGGCCCGAGATCACTATTACATTTAGCTCCGCCGAAGGACTTGAAGCGGGCAAGACGAAGGTCAAGTATAAAGAAGTTGATATTGGTACGGTTCAGTCCATCATGCTTAGCGAAGATCGCTCTCAAGTTTTGGTGAGCGTACTGTTGACTCGGGAAGCCAAAAGCTTCACCGCCACGGACAGCCGCTTTTGGGTCGTGCGCCCACGTGTGGGAGGCTCGGGTGTTTCTGGGCTTACTACTTTGCTGCTCGGCGCTTATATTGGGGCCGACCCCGGCATTGCAACGGAGAAAACAGACAAATTCACCGGGCTTGAGGTGCCGCCAATCATTACGCGCGATGCTTCTGGCAAGCAGTATGCTTTACATGCCACCGATATCGGTTCACTGGATATTGGCTCACCTGTCTATTATCGCCGGGTCAAAGTGGGACAGGTGACCGCGTTCGATCTGGATGACGATGGCAAAGGCATTACCATACGTATATTCATTAATGCTCCCTATGACAAGTTTGTCGGTATTAATACCCGTTTCTGGCATGCCAGTGGTTTTGACATGCAAGTAAATGCCAACGGCTTTACGCTTAATACGCAATCTTTGGCTACTGTTGTACTCGGCGGTCTTTCGTTTCAATCGCCAGAGGAAAATCCCGGCCCTTCCGCCAAAGAGAATACCGCTTTTGCGTTGGCGGCAAGCCAGGCTGAAGCGTTAAAAGAAGAAGATGGGGAAGCAGAGATAATACTGCTTAATTTTAAGCAATCCGTGCGAGGTCTCACGCCTGGTGCTGAAGTGAGTTTTCGCGGGTTAGTATTGGGGCGCGTCAAATCGATAGGCATTGACTATGATCCTAAGCAGCAAGAATTCAGCATGCCGGTACTGGTTGAAATTTATCCCGCGCGCCTGGGCCGAAAATTTATCGAAGACCGGAAGCGCTCAAAGTACACGCCGCAGCAGCGACTGCAATTCATGATCAACCGTGGCTTGGGTGCGCAATTACGAACCGGCAATTTTCTGACCAGTCAGATTTATATTGCTTTTGATTTTTTTCCTAAAATCATCCCGGCAAAAAAAGATGCTTTCGAAGATAGGGCCGCCATCGATACGCCCGGCGCATTAATGCAATTGCCAACGATCCCCAGCAGTGCTGATGAAATTCAAACACAGGTTTCAGAGATAGCGCTCAAGTTAAGTAAAGTGCCCTTCGATCAAATCGGTAACGATTTGCAGGAATCGTTAAAAGTGCTTAAGCAAACGTTGAATAGTACCGGACAACTGGCAGAAAAATTGAACAACGATGTGGCGCCGGAAATTGCTGTGGCGATGAAAGATGTGCATAAAGTCCTGAGTGCGGCGGAGCGCACGCTATCCGAAGACGCTCCGCTGCAGCAGGATTTGCGTCAAACACTACAGGAATTAACGCGTGCAGCCGCTTCCCTTAGAATTCTGACAGATTATTTTCAGCGCCATCCTGAGTCAGTGATCAGAGGCAAGCGGGAGGATAAACAGTGATGGCAATACGTATTATTCATCGCACATTTGGCGTAGTGCTGGCATTGTTGGCCGCCGGCTGCGTATCAGTTCCAACAACGCGGTTCTATACCCTGTCGGTTCTATCGGAGCCATTCGAGAACGACGCATCGCGGTCTTCCCTACAATCGCGCAGGCCCATTTTTATCGAGGTCATGCCGGTCAAAGTGCCGGAACGCCTCGCCCGCCCGCAACTAGTCGTACGTGCTCAAGGTTCAGGACAGGAAACACAGCTTCTCATACTTGAGCAAGATCGCTGGTCATCGCATTTCAATCAGGAACTGCGTGACGCTTTGGCTACCGGTATCGCTAACCAAGTTGGAGCGATAAACGAGGGGCGAGGGTTACGCGTGCTTGACCGGCCGAGCTATCGTATTGCTATTGTACTTAGCCAGTTTGATGCAATAGTCGGGGACAAGGTACAGGCACGATTCAGCTGGGCGATCACGCGTTCTACTGACGGCCTTAACGCCATGTGCCATTCGACAATGTCAGAACCGGCCGGCGGGGGAATCGCGGGCGTAGTGAAAGGTATACAGCGTGCGGCTTCAAGCGTGGCGGCAGATATATCAAAAAATCTCATCGAGATGGATACGGGGCAAGCGCCCACTTGTGCAATCCAGAATAAAGCAAACTAATAGGTGCGAGGTAAAACTTAAGCGACGTGATGGACTTCGGAGAATGATATAGAATTTCGTTATTCCTGCTTGACCCCGAATCCGGTCTGAATCAACAATAGCGTTTTCTTAAGCTAACGGGTAGGTTGGCTGACTGTATGATATCGGTACCGCTTCCCATTTAATAAGCTAAACACACGCTGCCATTGATGGCGCTTTCCCGTGAACGCGTACACAAAACTGAAGGTTGAAATACGTTAGTGGTTTGCTTCCACATCAACTTCATGAAGCGTGCAACCGTACCGCAGTTCTTCCTCCAAGGCAGGGGAATAGAGGTAGTGAACGCCTGTTAACGCAGCGAAGGACGACTGGTCTGGCTCGAAGGGCGGCATGTACCTGGCTTCATGCAGTAACACAACCTGATGCTGCTCCAGATAGTAAGTGTAGATCTTAATGTATTCGAT
>JALYOY010000269.1 GCA_030856655.1 Pseudomonadota bacterium
AAAAGGCATACCGATATTGGTCAGGTACCCCGGCAATACATGCTCAGGAAATCCCGGCTGCTTCTGATCCAGATTCACCGCAACCAATTCAAACGATAGCGGCGCGTGAGCCTGTAGGCTGCGAAGAATATCCAGCAACGCGTAGCTATCCTTCCCACCTGAGAGGCATACCATCACCCGGTCTCCCGCCTCAATCATGTTGAAATCGGCAATAGCCGCGCCGACAAGACGCCTCAGCCGTTTATGCAGCTTATTCGTATCACGTTGTTCTTTTCTCGTTACGGCTTCCATCGCCTACCCTCGTGACTTAAGAAATAACGCATCGCGCAACCAAGGAGGCGAATCATTAATATGCGGCCCAAGGTAGTTCACATTTTCCCAGATCGGCTGCGATTTGGACAGCATACTTCCGAGAAACCGTGGAGCTGGCTAAAAAATTCGCGAACCGCAGCCCAAAACCAGTGTGGCATATAAAAAAAATAGATAAGCAAATAAAATGTTATTAGTTTTCATTATAAGGAATTGCCGTTAACCTTCCTTCTCGTTGGGATGCTCATTTTTTGGGAAAATAAATGGCCACTTTCACCCGCATCGTGGACTTGGAAGAAAAAATTACACCGGAACTTGACGGCAAACGGATACCGGTAGAGATCAGCCAGCAAATCTTGTGCGCGATTGCCAATATTGAGTACGGCTCGGTCGAAGTGGTGATTCACGACGGCAAAGTCGTGCAGATTGAGTGCCGAAAGAAAATCAGGGTCGATCGCAATGAGCCGGCCCGAAGAGGTGTAATGTTGTGAATTGGAACTATCCTGATGAAACTCAGCACTCGGAACAAAGAACTACACCGACCATAGACTGGAGGTGAGACAAACAAAATCATCGACACCTGACCGAATACAACGGAGGGGCGATTCAGGGAAGAGCATGAAATTTTATTGGGGAATTACACTTGCCTCTGCAATCGGCTTATTGCCGCTTAGTTCCGTTCACGCGGATGTGAATCGCACGCCATCGGGGAAATCTTTGCTAATTCAACCAAGAGCGCAGCAGATAGGCCAAGCCGGAGCATCGGCTGCAAATAAAAAGCCGGCCAAATCGGCAGACGAGAATTTCAAATGGGCGATCAAACCTGCTGCCCCACCTGTTCCTAGACAGGATCTGTATTCGGATCGCGAGTACGACTGGTGGGAACAACCTGCTACCAAAGCAGCAGCAAAAAAACCCACGAGCTATCACCGCCGTGCCGACAGCTATGCTACGAATCCCGACTCCGACCCGCCAAGATATGTGCGAAATCTGAGCCAAATCGGCATTGAAGCATTCAAAGACATCACTTGGCTGGATATTGGTTTCGAGTTTCGTACCCGTTATGAAATGCGCCATGATGACATACGGCGTGTTGAAGGCGGATTCGATAACCCCTTTTTCATCCGCTCACGCGCGTATTTGGGAATAAGGGAAATCCTCGACCCGTTCCGCTTCGCGGTAGAGTTTCAGGACTCGCGGGTTTACAACAACCGTTTTCCCACAACTGATCAGGAAAACAACCCCTATGACCTGATCCAGGGGTACGGCGAATTATATTTCAAAAACGCGCTGGGTGAAGATGATCGCAGACAGAACCGGCCGCTTAGATTCCGGGTAGGGCGTATGGCCTACGAAACGCTAGACCGGCGTTTCATTGCGCGCAACGAATGGCGCAATACCACCAATAGCTTCGAAGGCTTTCGCCTGAACCTGGGCCGGGAAGCCAATGATTGGGAAGTCGATTTGTTTGGCATGCAGCCAGTCAAACGTCTGCAAACCAGATTTGATCAGGCCAATGAACACCTGTGGTTTTATGGTGCGATCGGCCATTGGCGCAAGTGGTCGGACATCATCACTTTGCAACCGTACTACATGGGTCAAAAGCAAACAGCTGACCCCAGCGGCCACACAGCAACAAACCGGCTCGATCGGGAAATTCACATGCCGTCGCTGCGTGGTTATGGCAAGGTTGGGAATTTGCTGGATTACGATATCAATTTCAGCTATCAGTTCGGTACTCAGGGTACCGAGCGGTTTGATGCTTATGGTTACACT
>JALYOY010000274.1 GCA_030856655.1 Pseudomonadota bacterium
GGGATGATGTGTGCGATTGAAGCAGGCAAGCGTGGGCGCTCGGTAATGCTGCTGGATCATGCGAGGAAGCTTGCTGAAAAAATTCGTATTTCCGGTGGAGGCCGATGTAATTTCACCAATCGCTACGCTGGACCGGAAAATTTCCTGTCAAATAATCCACATTTCTGCCGGTCCGCGTTGGCACGCTTCACTCCGCAAAACTTTGTCGCGCTGGTGGAAAAGCATGGCATCCGTTATCACGAAAAGAAGCTGGGCCAATTATTTTGCGATGGCAGCTCACAGCAAGTCATCGATCTGCTGTGGCAAGAGTGCCGTGCGGCGGGCGTCGAATGGCAGATGCCTGCTCAAGTGAACAATATTAGCCGTATCGATTCCAATATGGCTTCCGGCGCCAGGTTCATGCTGGAAACCGATCGGGGCATTTTGACTGCCGACTCACTGGCCATCGCCACCGGCGGACTTTCTATTCCGCAAATCGGCGCAAGCGCATTCGGCTATTGTATCGCTGAGCAATTCGGCATCGCAGTTACCCCGCGGCGTCCGGCGCTTGTTCCGCTGACTTTCATGCCGGAACAATTTGCTGGCTTCTCCGAGCTTGCGGGAATTGCAATTGACGCGTCGGTTAGCTGCAGTGGTGCTTGCTTTCGTGAGAATCTATTGCTTACGCACCGTGGTTTGAGCGGCCCCGCGATACTGCAGATTTCTTCATACTGGCAGCCAGGGAGTTCCATCCGTATCAACTTGCTACCGGATCTCGACGCGGCCGCGTGGCTGCTTGACCACAGACACAGCACTGCGCTACTGTCCAATATGCTAGCTCAATATCTGCCCAGACGTTTTGCACAGGCCTGGTGCGAAGCGATTATGCCGGAGCAGTCAGCCCGGCCGATAAAACAGTACAGTGAAACCAGATTGAAGCAGATTGCCGCACAATTGTATAACTGGCAAATCACGCCAAACGGTACCGCAGGCTACAAGAAAGCGGAAGTAACGCTGGGCGGGGTGGATACCCGTGAATTGTCATCCAGAACCATGGAGGCGAAGAAAGTGCCCGGGCTTTATTTTATTGGTGAAGTGGTGGATGTAACAGGGCATCTGGGCGGGTTCAATTTCCAGTGGGCGTGGGCATCCGGTTATGCCGCAGGGCAATTCGTATAACCCTGTTTTATTCATCACCGATACGTTGATGACTCTCTGCCTAGCACGGCCCCTTTCCTGTCGGGTGGGATTATTACCAGTTTGCTCGAGGTGATAACTCCGCCGGCATTTTTTTCCGCTCATATCGTATCGAGATAGTAGTTCACTCTATATTTCACCCCGCGTCTGAATGGGAAGGAGCCGATTAGCGGCCACGTCCGCCCGAACGATGCAGCGCAGGCATGCGGCTGCTGGCCGGTCCAACCGGGTTCCTCGCCTCACGTGGCATGGCACTTGGCGGGCCTCTTCGTTGGCCACGCCCAGATGGTCCGGGTACCAGCATGCGGCGTGGTCCCCCGCGGTTCCCATTAACAATCGGCTCGGCCCTGATGCGAGGGTCCGGCTCGAAGCCAGCGATAACTTTACTAAATAAATCCCGCTTGATCAGCCTTTCGATATCCGTCAACAGCTTGAGTTCATCCACGCACACTAGCGACACCGCATCTCCTTCCGCCCCGGCGCGGCCAGTGCGCCCGATCCGATGAACATAATCCTCCGGCACGTTGGGCAATTCAAAGTTGACTACATGCGGTAATTCGTTGATATCGATTCCGCGTGCGGCGATGTCCGTGGCGACCAGCACCTGCAGGCTGCCGGTCTTGAATTCCGCCAACGCCCGGGTGCGCGCCGATTGGCTTTTGTTGCCGTGTATGGCGAGCGATGGAATATCGCTCGCGACCAGATACTCGGCCAGTTTGTTGGCTCCGTGCTTTGTGCGGGTGAATACGAGCACCTGTGACCAGTGATGCTGCTTGATAAGATGGGCAAGCAGGTCACGCTTTCGTTCACGGTCTACCGGATGCACCATATGCGTTACGTTGTCGGCTGTTGCGTTACGGCGCGCGACTTCGATCAACGCCGGCTGGTTGAGCAAGCTTCCCGCCAGTGCCCGGATTTCGTCGGAAAAGGTGGCGGAGAACAGCAGATTCTGCCGCTGTTTGGGCAACAGCATGAGTATCTTTTTTATGTCGCGTATAAAACCCATGTCGAGCATGCGGTCAGCCTCGTCCAGCACCAGGATTTCCACGTGCGACAGGTCGAGCGTTTTTTGCTGTACATGATCCAGCAGGCGTCCCGGGGTGGCGACCAGAATATCTACGCGGCTTTTCAGGCGGGTGATTTGCGGTTTGATGCTGACCCCACCAATCATTATCATCGAACTCAGCTTCAGGTATTTTCCGTAATCACGTATGCTTTCTTCCACCTGTGCGGCAAGTTCGCGCGTTGGGACGAGAATCAACGCACGTATCGGCGGTCGGCCCGTGGACGGTCCCTTGGTGCTTTTGTCAGACAAGCGATGCAGGATGGGCAAGGTAAATCCAGCGGTCTTGCCAGTGCCGGTTTGTGCACCGGCCATCAGATCGCCACCAGCCAGCACAGCAGGGATCGCTTGCAGCTGAATAGGGGTTGGATTGATGTAGCCGCATTCATTCACGGCACGAATAATTTCATCGGACAGGCCGAAGATAGAGAAAGACATAAAGCTCCATTGGTAGCATCGGCCTGTCGCCCCGGTATGGGACGCCAGTCTTAGGCAGACGGGTGTAGTTTGAAAACAGAATGGGCGGAGCGAAGACGTGGAGCGAACACCGCGAGTTGGGATTATAACAGATCACATACTGACGCGCCGTTTGGCGGGCGCTGTATTTTTCTCTAATACGAGAGCCGGACTGAAGTTTAAAGCACGTAGCGGGCTAAATCCTCACTCTCGGATAAGCTGTTGAGCCGTTCATCCACGTATGTGGCATCAATAATGATGGTATTGCCACTATGTTGCGCGGCATCGAAGGAGATCTCTTCCAGAAGTTTTTCCATCACGGTATAGAGACGCCGGGCGCCAATATTTTCGGTTCTTTCGTTGACCGCAAAGGCAATTTCGGCGAGACGTTTAACCGAATCAGATGTAAATTCCAGCTTGATTCCTTCAGTTCCCAGCAGTGCTTCGTATTGGCGCGTCAGACAAGCATCGGTGTTGGTGAGGATTTGGACAAAATCGTCAGCGCTGAGACTCGTCAGCTCTACGCGAATTGGAAAGCGCCCCTGCAATTCGGGGATTAGATCAGAAGGCTTGGCGAGATGAAATGCGCCGCTGGCGATGAACAAGATATGATCAGTTTTAATCATGCCATATTTGGTGGAAACAGTGGTGCCTTCTACCAACGGTAGCAAGTCCCGTTGTACGCCCTGACGCGACACATCCGCACCGGAAGTTTCAGAGCGACTCGTAATCTTATCGATTTCGTCCAGGAATACGATGCCGTTTTGTTCAACGTTCTGCACTGTACGAAGCTTGAGTTCGTCGTCATTGACGAGCTTGGATGCTTCTTCATCGGTGATGAGCTTCATGGCCTCGCGGATTCTCAGCTTACGCGTTTTTTTTCTCTCCCCACCCAGATTCTGGAACATCCCCTGAATTTGCGTCGTTAGTTCCTCCATTCCTGGCGGGGCAAAGATTTCCATGTGAGTCTGTGCTGCGGCTACTTCAATTTCAATTTCCTTGTCGTTGAGCTCACCTTCGCGCAGTTTCTTTCGGAATTTCTGCCGCGTAGCATTGTCGCTTTCCGCAACGTCCACTTGCGAACCCATCTCCCTTGCAGGCGGTAGCAATACATTGAGGATTCGCTCTTCAGCATTGTCTTCGGCGCGAGCCCGCATTTTTTGGGTTTCCTGTTCGCGGGATTGCTTGATGGCGGATTCCACGAGATCGCGAATGATGGAATCTACATCCCGTCCGACATAACCCACTTCGGTGAACTTGGTGGCTTCTACCTTGATGAATGGCGCATCGGCGAGTTTCGCCAGACGGCGCGCGATTTCGGTCTTGCCAACTCCGGTAGGACCGATCATCAAAATATTTTTTGGCGTTATTTCCTGCCGCAGAGGATCCATTACCTGCTGTCTACGCCAGCGATTTCTGAGCGCAATGGCTACGGAACGCTTCGCGGCATCCTGACCGATGATGTGCTTGTCCAGTTCATGGACGATTTCCTGTGGAGTCAGTTGGGACATGGTTTCACGGCATTAGTGATAAAAGGCAGGATGTAAAAAAAATAAAGTGGGGAATCAGGAGTGGGACATGTGATAAGAGGAAGCAACGCGTGCTTCGCTCGATCGCACTCGGTGCGTTTTACCTCGGGTCTCATCATTCACGTTTTTACTTTCGTTACCCCAGAACCTCGATGATATGGTTCTGATTGGTATAGATACACAAGTCGCCCGCTACGGTAAGCGATTTCTTGACGATTTCCTGTGGCGTCAGACTAGTATTTTCCAGAAGCGCGCGCGCGGCAGAATGCGCGTAAGAGCCGCCGCTGCCGATCGCGGCGAGTCCAAGCTCAGGCTCAATCACATCACCGGAGCCTGTGATGATGAGAGTGGTTGCGGGGTCGGCCACGACCAGCATCGCTTCCAGCCGGCGCAAAATGCGATCGGTGCGCCAATCCTTCGCCAATTCCACTGCCGAACGCATGAGATGCCCTTGATGCTTTTCAAGCTTACTCTCAAAACGCTCGAACAAGGTAAAAGCATCTGCTGTGCCGCCTGCAAATCCTGCGAGAATTTTGTCATGATAGAGCCTGCGCACCTTGCGGGCGCTGGACTTGGCGACGATAGCGCCCAAGGTTACCTGGCCATCGCCCCCCAAGGCGACTTGCGCACCGCGCCGCGCCGAAAGTATAGTAGTACCGTGATATTCTGGCATGAGTAAGCGCGAGATGATTGAGAGCGAAGATTATACCTAAATCCGGCAGTTGACCGCTCATTTTTCAGCTTGCGCCATGAGCCTTGCCCCGCACCCCAAAAACCGCACACTCCACCCTGTTCAACTGCCGAGTTCAGGTATAACGCTGATTCGCGGAGAAAATGCAAACTGTACAGTTAGTGTTCTTATACCGGAATTCAACTCTTCTTCTTCGCTCGCGGATGAGCCGCGTCGTAGACCTTCGCCAAATGTTGAAAATCAAGATGGGTATAAATCTGCGTGGTGCTGATACTGGCATGCCCGAGCATTTCCTGCACTGCGCGCAAGTCGCCGCTGGACTGCAGCAGGTGGGAGGCAAACGAATGCCGCAGTACGTGGGGATGGATATTGGCGCTGATTCCTTGCCGCATTGCCTGAATTTTCAGGCGCTGACTGATTGAGCGCGGACTGATATTTTTTCCGTATCGAGACAGGAATAATGCGGTTTCTCCGGGTTTCACCAGGGTCTGGCGCTGCTTCATCCATTCACGCAAGACTTGCATGGCCTGGCTGCCTATTGGCACTATGCGGGTTTTGTCGCCTTTGCCGGTAACGCGCGCCGTGCCGTCGGAGAAACTCAAATCCTCGGTTTTCAGGCCGGTCAGTTCCGCCAGCCGCAATCCCGAGGAATAACACAGCTCGAACATGGCCTTATCCCGCAATGCCATCAAATCATTGTCGACCGGAAAATCCAGCAGCTTGGCGGCCTCATCGGGCGAGAGCGTATGAGGCAAGGACTTGGGGGATTTGGGTGCATGTACGCCGGCACAAGGATTGCAAACATAGCCGTGATCCCGCGTCAGGTAATTGTAGAAGCCGCGCCACCCCGATAGCATTCTGGCCAGACTTCTGCCGGAAAATCCGCTCCCATGCAACTGGGCGACAAAACGGCGAATATGATGAATTTGAAGTTCGTCAAGTGATGTTTCTTTCGCAAGATTCACCAAGGCAGCAATATCACGCGCATAACTTTCGCAAGTAAGGGACGACAAACGCCGCTCGTTGGCAAGATGGAAAAGGTAGGCAGAGGCAAGTGCAGCCGGGCTTTCACCTGCGGCCACGTTAGCCTTTATTTCCTGGCCATCGCCGAACATTCTGACTATCCGGCTTTTTCGAAATCTTCAGCCAGCCTGTACCGGCCTAAAGCAGCGCTTACAAGTTCACCAAGCTGCCTCAGGTACATGGTTCCCATTTCCGGATAAAATCTCTGCGGATCTTCGCTTCCCATTACCAGCAGACCGATGGTTTGCTCCGTTCGCAGAGGTACCATAGCAAAGGAGCGCAGATGGAGACGGATTGCATCCTCACCGAACCAACTCTTGATTTCATCCAATACATGCGGGCCGCAATAAGGATGCAGCAGACTTTCGGCTACGATATGAATATCATCGCTGGTTTGAGCGAGTTCGGGTAGCGCCGGGCTTTCGAAGGTTACGTTCCATAACCGTAGCGCAATATGAGGTATGGAAAAATTCTCCCGCAGGTTAACGTTCAGTCCATGCAGCAAGTTATTTAGACACGTGAAAGTGAGTAGCGCCACGGCCAGGCGGTGCATTCTCTCGCTGATTGCGCCGTTTTCTTCGCCACATCTGACCAATTCACCCAATTTATCCTGCAAGAGATGGTTTTTATCCCGCAGCGCGACGATTTGGCGCTCGCTGATAGGGATGGCCCGGCCGCCGTGAGGATGAGGAACCTGAATGTCTGCCAGCATATCAGCATATTCCTCAAAAAATTGTGGGTGCTTCAGCAGGTACTGGGCTATTTCTTCTGGACTAAGCTTCATATTCGTTCCTTATTATGCCTATGAACCATTCTCAATTTGCCGTTTAAGGATGGGTTACGCTTCAGTCCGCCCATCCTACTCGAAACCGTATAGGCAAATTCCTGGTTGAATTTCATAAGTCAATCTCTCCATCGAACACGGCAACAGCCGGACCAGTCATCCAGACCGGTTCAGTCCCACCTTCCCAGCGTACGATCAAATCGCCACCGCGGAAGCTGACTTTGACCGTTGAATTCAACAGACTGAGCTTGATTCCTGTGGCTACAGCGGCGCAAGCACCGGTGCCACAGGCGAGCGTTTCGCCCGCACCACGCTCGTATACCCGCAATCGGATATGGCTGCGATCCATTACCTGCATGTATCCGGCATTTACTCGCTGGGGAAAACGTGGATGTCGCTCAATTAGCATCCCTTCGATCAAAACCGGAGCATGATCGACGTCTGTCACCGACTGCACCGCGTGAGGGTTGCCCATGGACACGGCACTGATTTCCACTTGCCTATTGCCGACATCGAGTAGGTAAGTCAATGCGCGCTTTCTGGCGATAAAGGGAACCTCTTGCGGCTCAAATTTCGGCGCACCCATGTTGACCGTAACCTCACCATTGGTCTCCAACCTGGGAATGATCAGGCCGCCGAGCGTTTCCACGCGAATTTCATTTTTCTTTGTCATCCCCCGATCGTGCACATAACGGGCAAAGCAGCGAGCGCCGTTGCCGCATTGTTCCACTTCGCCGCCATCGGCGTTGAAAATACGATAGCGAAAATCGGCATCGCCTTCCGCGGTTTCTATCAGCAGAATCTGATCACAGCCGACGCCAAAATGACGGTCTGCAAGCAGTCGCAATTGTTCGGAACTCAGAGACGGGGACTGAGTTATTCCGTCAATGACGACGAAATCATTGCCCAAACCATGCATTTTTGTAAACTTCAGTTTCACTATTGGATTACCGGTTCATTCAGACCATATTCATTGATGCGAGGCGCATATGGTAGCAGCAGCGCCGCGCGCATATATATTCTATCCGCTCTGCCGCGTGGATGTGCAAGGAGAAAGAAATCAACGACACCCGTTCCATCCGGCAGAATGCGCCGCATAAGCCTAGCACGGGGCAGCAATACTTATGGAAGCAGAAAAGGACCTCAACCCTGAGCGGGCATCGATTCACCTATTACTTCTTAACTTAATGCACACGTTATTTGGTATCCTACAAGCCCTTTCAAGACTATAAGTGGCTGGATAACATGAGCGAATATCTTTTTACTTCCGAATCCGTGTCCGAAGGTCATCCCGACAAGGTGGCCGATCAGATTTCCGACGCTGTCCTGGATGCCATCCTGGCCCAAGACCCCAACGCGCGGGTAGCCTGCGAGACTTTGTGCAGTACCGGTCTGATCGTTATGTCGGGTGAAATCACTACCGAGGCCAACGTTGACTACATGCAAGTCGCGCGCGCAGCCGTCAAGCGTATTGGTTACAACAGTTCCGATATCGGTTTTGATTACCATACCTGCGCGGTGCTGACCGCTTTCAACAAGCAATCTGCCGATATTGCTCAGGGAGTCAACCGCACCAAAGAAGAGGAAATGGAGCAGGGAGCGGGTGACCAGGGGCTCATGTTTGGCTACGCCTGCGACGAGACGCCGCAATTGATGCCCATGCCGATTTACTACGCCCATCGCTTGATGGAACGGCAAGCGGAACTGAGGAAGGACGGGCGTCTACCGTGGCTGCGTCCGGATGCCAAGTCGCAAGTATCAGTGCGTTATCTGAATGGCAGGCCTCAACGTATCGAAACCATAGTGATATCCACCCAGCACGATCCAGACATTTCTCATGCGGAACTGAGCGAGGCGGTAATCGAGGAGATTATTAAACCGGTGCTTCCGAAAAATATGCTGAATGGTGAGACTCGCTACATGATCAATCCTACCGGACGGTTCGTCGTAGGCGGGCCAATGGGCGACTGCGGGTTGACCGGCCGCAAGATCATCGTCGATAGCTATGGCGGTACGGCGCATCACGGCGGCGGTGCTTTCTCCGGCAAGGACCCTTCTAAGGTAGATCGCTCGGCGGCTTATGCCGGCCGCTATGTGGCCAAGAACATTGTCGCCGCTGGTATCGCCAGTAGATGCGAGGTGCAGATAGCCTACGCCATCGGCGTGGCACGTCCCGTTTCGCTGATGGTCGACACGTTTGGAACAGGAAAAATTTCCGACGATAAAATTGTCAGGCTGATCGAGCGGCATTTCGATTTGCGTCCGCGTGCTATTATTCATACCCTTAATCTGCTGCGTCCAATTTACGAAAAAACCGCTGCGTATGGCCATTTTGGCCGGGATGAACCGGAATTCACCTGGGAAATTGCGGACAAAGCCGCTCGGCTTCGTGCCGATGCGGGAATCGAGGTCGCGGTAGAGGCGTAAGCGATAACGGTTCCCCGTTTCAAGTTCACATTAGCTTTAATCCTTCCCCAGCCGAGGAGCGCTGCAACGGGCACGGGCCCGTGAGGCTCGGCAGGGGAAGATCGCAACAACGGCGCTCGTTCATTTTTAGGAGATCTGTTCCATGAACGCTGTGCTCAGTCCCACCCCTGCATCCCCCTCTACGCTTACTGGTAGCAAATTTATCGATTATAAAGTTGCTGATATGTCCCTCGCGGAATGGGGGCGCAAGGAAATCGCCATCGCCGAAACCGAGATGCCCGGTCTGATGGCGCTGCGTGAAGAATACGCCGGCACCAAGCCCCTGGCGGGCGCGCGTATTGCCGGTTCCCTGCACATGACTATTCAAACGGCCGTATTGATCGAAACCCTGATCAAGTTGGGCGCGGAAGTACGTTGGGCTTCTTGCAATATTTTTTCCACCCAGGATCATGCGGCAGCAGCTATCGCAGCGGAACGCATCCCCGTATTTGCCTACAAGGGTGAGTCGCTCGATGATTACTGGGAATACACGCACCGTATTTTCGAATGGTCCGGTGGCGAGAGATCGAATGCGACCAGCGCGCCCAATATGATTCTGGACGATGGCGGCGACGCAACGCTGCTGATCATTCTCGGCAGCAGGGCGGAACAAGACTCATCTGTTATCGCCAATCCTGCCAATGAAGAAGAACACGCTTTGTTCGCGGCAATCAAGAGAAGGTTGACTGCCCAACCTGGATGGTACTCCGGCAAACTCGCCAATATTCGTGGCGTAACGGAGGAAACGACCACCGGCGTCCACCGTTTGTACGAAATGGAAAAAAAAGGTGAGCTGCCGTTCCCGGCATTCAACGTCAACGATTCGGTTACCAAGTCCAAGTTCGACAATCTTTATGGTTGCCGTGAGTCGCTGGTCGATGGCATCAAGCGTGCTACCGACGTGATGATTGCCGGCAAGATTGCGCTGGTGTGCGGCTATGGCGATGTAGGCAAGGGGTGCGCCCAATCCCTGCGTGGTCTCGGAGCGACCGTATGGATCACTGAAATAGACCCGATTTGCGCGTTGCAAGCGGCAATGGAAGGCTATCGTGTTGTCGCCATGGACGAAGTCTGCGACCAGGCCGACATTTTCGTTACCGCTACCGGCAATCTGCGCGTTATTACTCATGATCATATGCTGAGAATGAAAGATCAGGCCATCGTTTGCAATATCGGTCATTTCGATTCGGAAATAGACATTGCCTCGGTCCAGAAATACCAGTGGGAAAACATCAAGCCGCAGGTGGATCACGTCATTTTTCCAACAGGTCGCCGCATCATCGTGCTGGCGCAGGGACGCCTGGTGAATCTGGGCTGTGCTACCGGCCATCCTTCGTTTGTCATGTCCAGTTCATTCACCAACCAGGTGCTGGCACAAATGGAGCTTTGGCAAAATGGCGCGAGCTACGAGAAGAACGTTTATGTGCTGCCAAAGCATTTGGATGAAAAAGTAGCGCGGCTGCATATCAAGAAGCTGGGCGTCAAACTCACTGAGTTGACCGCCGAGCAGGCAAGCTATTTGAACCTGGATAAAAACGGACCCTACAAGCCGACGATGTACCGTTACTAATATTCCAGGTTTTGGAAGATTTGGAGAAGATAAAAAGATATCTAAGTCCTCTTTTTATCTTCTCTGAACCTCTGCGGCTGGTACAAGATGGAATTACAAAAAAAGTTTGTCCCCACTTTCAGCTTCGAGTTTTTTCCACCACAAACACGGGAAGGGACGGAGAAGTTGCGTGCTACGCGCAGGCAGCTGGCACAACTCAACCCGAAATTCTTTTCGGTGACATTTGGCGCGGGCGGTTCGACCCGCGACCGTACCCTTGAGACGGTTCTGGAAATCCAGGCAGAGGGATATGCGGCGGCACCCCATCTTTCCTGCATTGGCTCGACCAGCGAAAACATTCGCACCATGTTGCAAAAATACCGCGATGGGGGTATCCGCCACATTGTCGCATTGCGGGGCGACCTGCCCTCAGGCATGGCGCAGGGTGGCGAATTTCGTTACGCCGATGAACTGGTGAGATTTATCCGTAAGGAATTCGACGACGCATTCCACATTGAAGTCGCGTCGTATCCGGAATATCATCCTCAGGCGAACTCAGCACAGGACGATTTGCTGAACTTCAAGCGCAAGGTGGAGGCTGGCGCGAATTCCGTTATCACCCAGTATTTCTATAATGCGGACGCCTACTTCAGCTTCATTGAAGCGTGTGAGGCGATGGGTATCGGAATTCCCATCGTGCCTGGCATCATGCCGATCAATAAATTTTCTCAACTGGCGAGATTTTCAGATGCCTGTGGCGCGGAAATTCCCCGCTGGATAAGGAAAAAACTGGAAGGCTATGGAGATGACAGCGCATCAGTACGCGCATTCGGTCTGGATGTCGTAACTGATTTATGCGACCGGCTACTCCGTGCCGGCGCACCGGGATTGCATT